>JAFAPL010000193.1 GCA_019247135.1 Chloroflexota bacterium
AACGCCGCCTTGCGCGAAAACCATGTTCACCGAAACGGCCATTATGGAATCTGGGTCGACGAGGGCGGTGACGGAGGGACGGTGACGAACAACGATCTGAGCGGAAACCAGCGGGCCGCGTGGTTCTTTAGCGCTGAGGCCGCGAAGCACGAGTCGCCGCTCCGGGAGAGCGGCAACGTGGCAGGCCTTACTCTGACGTGCTCGCGACCGGCCTGCAGCGACCGTGACGAAGCGTAACGCGGCCATGACAGCCCAGCACAGAACGGTGGTTGAGGGCGGATAGCGCCCGATAAGTCAGTCAGGACCACGGGCCTGCGTGCTTCTGCTGGTCGCGGGTACCGCTGCCCGGACAACACCCTATCTGGCCGATGGCATTTGACGCGCTACGTGCTGAGGTGCGGACGTACCGGACAATCTAATCGCTTGCCCTTTTGCGGCTCGCCTGGGAGCCCGGTGAACTGCCTGGGGCCGGTACACCTTCGATCCACGCAAACGCTCGCTGTTTGGACGCTCGCCGACTACCACGCACCGCCGGCGATCAAGGCTAGGACGCTCCGCTGCCTAGCGAGGATTCTCGCGCTGTTGCCGCAGTTCATCCAGACAGCGCAGCGACGTATGAGCGAGCCTGCCTCTGCCGTCTCCCAGCACACGAACAGACCCCAGCCCCGTCGCCAGTCGCTTGAGCAGCTTCAGAAGCTCGGCACGCTGGCTGGCGTCGGTGCTGTGGTTGGTGGATGGTGGTGTTATTAGCCGGATCACAGCAGTTTTGCGACATCGAGCGGCAGGCCGGCCTCTTTGAGATTACGGGCCACACGGATCATCCAACCTCCGCTCTCGTCATAGGGCGTATAGATCATCCCGGTGTAGTCTGACGGTTTCTCGATATCGCCGTTGGTGATCGCACATACTCGTTTGCGGCCGAGTCGCCCTGCGAAGTAGCCCAGTTCGAAGATCACGTTCTGGCGCGCGCGGGGATTTGACGCGCCGGTAACTTTCGGCCCACCGACATCGTCGGGTGTAAGCAGTACGATCGCCGCGGCGACCTTTGCTGCGTCACGTTCGAACTTCTCGATAACGGTTAACCCAGCGTCAGCTTGCTCCTCAAGGATGACGGGAACCAGTCCCACATGTTCGACGAACCTCGCTACTGCGTCACGTGTAGCGTGGTCGTGTCCGTGAACAATGAAGACCTCCCGTGCATCGGCTGCAGATCTACCGACCTCTCTTGGGTCTATTATCGAATTCTCCGGAGTCGAGTCGATATCGAGTTGAACCGTCTGCAGGAAGGTCAGAGCTCCCGAAAGCCCATCTCGTAAAATTTCGAGAGGTGCAGCGCCTGTCTTAACATTGCGGTCGAGCCACCAGCGCGTTGCCGCGGTATTGACAAACGGTTTATAGGTCGGCGCATCACCAGCGCTGTGTGGTGGGTACTTCTGTAAGTACGTCTGGGAAATAGTCGGCTCATTGAAGATGCGACGGAGTAGCTGGACATTGAAGCTTCCCCAACGGATCGCTTGGCTGTCCAGGCCAGTAAAGTGCTCAGTCGAACTGATGTTCTTGGTATCTTGAAGCAATGCATCGCCCGCCTCAATCTGCGCAAATAGCAGTCGGATCGCTTCACTTTTTGGAACGACTAGTAGAGGCGTAGGCGTAGGCTGGTTCAGCCCATTACAAGCTGATGCACGCGTCTTTTGTTGAGTTCGTCGAGTTGGCCGATGAGGTACAGTCCCCATGCAGGCCTCCCCAGAAGCTTGGAGTTTGTGGTGGTCTGCCTAACCCCGGACCGTTCCCACGGTGCCGAAGCGTTGTTGTTTTACAACACCTCCGCTACGGCTGCCGTCCGTCTTCCCGGTGAGGTAGTTTGGCGGCCTCATCGCTTCTGATGAGATCGACGGCAATCCGCCAGGCATGGCTTATAGCAACTACGCCGAGATGGTCGCCGCGGGTGTACACCGTCAGTTCAACGTGGGTGTCGTCCGGTGCTCGAAACGGTGCCGAGTCGATCGCGCTCAACAGTGGGTATCCGAAGGCCTCGAGCGTGAACAGTCCCTGTACCTGGCCCAGGCTGGCCCGTACGCTGGCAGCACGAGCCCCGACGCGCTCGCGCCGCATCAACAGTACCTCCGAGTCGGGCTTCACGTCGCTCACTTCGTCCAGAAGCGTCATGGTGCGCCGCCCGCCTACCGCCGCCAAGCGGCCGCTCCGGTTGTCGTCGTGCGGACTCGCTGTCTCCTCTGACAGACAACAGGAGTATGCTTCGACTCGTAGGGGCCAGGGTCGGTGGCAATCGGCGAGTTGTTCATCAGCCACACACACAGTGATGCCGAGCTTGCTGGTGCGCTGAGTGACGCCATTGGGGAAATTTTTGCCGCCCAACTGAAGACCACTTACTCAACCAACCCTGATCTGGAAGGCGGCATCAAGCCGGGTGAGGAGTGGTTCCGCTGGATCGTTGAACGGGTGCAACACGCCACGATCGCTGTCATCCTCATAACCCCCGCATCGGTCCAGAAACCTTGGGTCCTATGGGAAGCTGGTGCTGTCTATGGCGCGGGGATCGCCTCGTCCGAGCAGGATGCCCGGAAAGTGCGTCCTCTGCTGTTCAAGCTCAGCGGCAGCCAGGTCCCATCGCCATTTGCGGGGCTTCAGAATGCGAACGGCGACAATCGCGAAGGGATCGAGCGGTTCATGCTCGACTTGCTGCAAACGTTCGAGGCGCACATGCAGGGTCGGGCAATGCTCGATGCCGGCATCAAGGTCGCATCGACGGTGGAGCGCTATCTCGGCCGTGTCGACAAGGCTCTGCGCGACGCGCCGCTGCTGCCGACGGAAGCGACGGTGCAGGAATGGTGCG
>JAFAPL010000541.1 GCA_019247135.1 Chloroflexota bacterium
GCGAACACCGTCTCGGTGATGATCGCGCCGCCCAGCAGCGCGCCGAAATCCAGGCCGATGACCGTGACAACCGGAATGAGTGCGTTGCGCAGCGCGTGACGCAGCACCACCGTCGACTCGCCCAGCCCCTTCGCCCAGGCAACGGTCACGTATTCCCGGCCCAGGGTCTCGAGCAGACTGGAACGGATCAGCCGCGCGTTGCGGGCCATCGAAAATGTTCCCAGCGTCACCGCGGGCAGCACGAGATGCCGCAGCTCGTCCACTGGACTGGACTGGCCGCGACCACCAATCGGAAACCAGCCGAGGATGCCCCCGAACACAAACAGCAGCATGATGCCGACGAAGAACGTCGGCGCGGACTGGCCGAGCACGGCGCCCAGCATGGCAAGCTGATCGAGCGCGCTGTTGCGCCGCGTGGCCGCCAGAATGCCGACCGGAAAGGCGACCAGTAGCGAAATGGCGAGCGCCGCGAGCGCGAGCTCGAGCGTGGCCGGTATGCGGTCGAGGACGATTCCGGTGACGGGCAGTCCCTGTCGCAAGGACGTACCGAAGTCGCCGCGCACAGCCTTGCTCAGGAACGCCGCGTACTGGACGTACCACGGACGGTCGAAGCCGAGCTCGTGGCGGACGCGCTCGACCTCCGCCTGGCTCGCGTCGGTGCTGACGCTCAGGAAGGTCGGGTCACCGGTCTGGAACAGGATGAAATAGACCAGGAAGGTGACACCCAGCAGCACCAGAATGCTCTGGAGCAGGCGGCGCAGGATGTAGCCGCCCACGCTTTATCCGGCAGCCGTGGCGATCACGAACGCTACCTAGGCAAGTTTGGCTTCGGTCATGCGGATGCGTTCGTCCGCACGCGCGGCCCAGATGATGCGTTTGCTGGCCCCGTAGAAGTCCACCTGGTGCCAGACATAGATCCATGGCGGGTCGTCATACGCGATCGCCCACATCTGGTTCATCAGGTCCTGGCGTTTGCCCTCGTCGAGCGTTGCCTTCAGCTGATCGAACAACTGGTGAAACTCGGGGTTTTGCCAGTAGGTGGAGTTCAACGAGAAATCTTTATGGATGTAATTCAGCTCCTCCTGCCCGGTAAATGGCGAACCAAGTCCAAGGAAGAAGATGTCGTCCGGGTTGCGCTTGTTGAGCATGTCGCCGGCGTAGACGCTCCAGTCGAGCACGCGCAGGTCGATCTGCGCACCCAGCTTCTGCAGATCCTGCTGGATCGCCTGGGCGATCTCCTTGTCTTTGATGTAGCGACCGCTGGGCGAGTCCATCACGAGTGAAAACTTCTGCCCGTCTTTCTGTAGGACGCCGTCCGGTCCGGGCGTCCAGCCCGCGTCCTTCATCAGCGACTTCGCCTTGTCCAGGTCGTAGGCGTACGGCTTGGCGTCGGGCGGCTCGTGCGGCGGATTGATGATGGTCTTCGTCCGTGTGCCCGCACTGTTCAGCAGCGCGCGATTGACCGCATCGAAGTTGAAGGCATAGTTGAGCGCCTGGCGCACGCGTTTGTCGGCCAGCAGCGGCCGGTCGTTGCGCATGCCCACGAAGATGTTGCGACCGCCGGCCACTTTCGAGATACGGCCCTTGTCGCTCTTGTCCACGACCGCGGCCTGGTCTGGGGCAACGTTGACGATCACGTCCGCCTGGCCGTTCTGAAGTGCGAGTACGCGGGTCGATAGCTCCGGTACCGGTTTAATCGTGACCGTCTGGAAGGCCGGCTTTGGTCCCCAGTAGCCATCGAACGCTTCGAGGGTGATGTGGTCGTCCTTTGCCCACTCGGCGAGTTTGTACGCCCCCGAGCCGACCGGAGCCGTCGCGAGCTTGGCCAGGTTTTCAGCGGACTCGTCGGTGTACTGGCTCGGCGGGATGACCTCCAGGGTGGTCAGCAGGTCGGGCACGATCGCGGCCGGGCTCTTCGTCTTCATACGCACGGTGTTCGCGTCGACCGGGCTCGCCGACTCGAAGCCTGTCAGTTGACCGAAGGTGCCCTGGATGGTCGGCTTGCCGCCGATCGTCTGCTTCGCGTAGCGGGTGATGCTGAAGGCGACCGCTTCGGCGTCGATGCTGGTGCCGTCGTGGAATTTGCCGCCGGACTGGATCTTGAGGTCCCAGGTCAGATCGTCGACGAGCTTCCATTCCTGGATGAACTCGGGCGTGACTTTGAGTGAATTGGCGTCGCGCCACGTCATCATCGAGAAGATGTGCGAGTTGATGTTGAACTCGGGCGTCGAGTTTCGGAAGCTCGGGTCCAGCGTGTTTGCGTCGACGCCCTGCATCACCACGACCTGGCCGCCGCTCGAGGCGCCTGCCGCGGGCGCGGCCTGTTGCGGCGCCGCTTGGTTTGCGGCCGTGCCACCAGAAGGCGCGGGTGCGCTCGGCGCAGCCTGGCACGCGGCCAGAACGGAAAGGGCGGCTGTCGCGCCGCCAAGTCGAAGCAGGTCTCTGCGGCTTAGCCGCGTACGGAAGGGCGCGTCGTCAGGCATGACACCTCCTCCACCTTTTCCCCCGCGGCAAGAATACGTGAGATGGCGGCCGAGCGGTAGGCCAAACCGCACATACTTGCGATCGTGCAGTATCTGGTGGTTGCCGTCGGCGCGGCGCTCGGCGCCAACCTTCGATTTCTGGTGAGCAACTGGGCCGCCGATCGACTCGGGGCCGACTTTCCATACGGCACGCTGCTGGTCAACATCTCAGGGGCGTTCACGATCGGTATCGTGCTCGCGTTTATCGGCGAGCGCGTGGGAGTGAGCCCGCTGTGGCGAATCTTTTTTGCCACCGGGTTTCTGGGTGGCTACACCACCTTCAGCAGCTACGCGTGGGAAGCGCTGACCCTGGTCGAGGACGGTGAATGGCAGCGTGCGGCGATGTACGTTGTGGGAAGCAACGTCGTTGGTTTCGCGGGGGTCTGGCTGGGCACAGTGGTGGCGCGGCTCGCCGACGTGGTGCCTGATCTGCCCGTAGCGGTCGAGTGGATCGACACGTCCGAGCAGGTCGAGCGGCTGTTGCCGCGCATCTGCGAGCTGGTGCGCACCGGCACGATCACCGTGGACGATCTCACGATCGTCAAACACTCCCACAGGCAGCCGCCGTCCTGAATCAGCCGCCTGCGCCGGCGACGTCCAGCAGCTCCATTTCGAGCGACCAGTAGCCGTCGAAGCGGGTGCGCTTCAGGCGGAACGCCGCGTCCAGCACGTCGCCCACGTGGAACTGGCCGGCCAGTTGGCCGTGGTCGAAGAACACGGCTTCGACGGGTACGCCATTGAACACGCGGAAGCGGGCCCGCCAGTGCTGGCCTTCCACACCGAGCTGTCGACTCTCGGTCAGCCGCAGCTCACGCGCGGCGAACGTCGGGTACTGGAATCCAGCCCCGAATGGAGCCAGTTGTTCGAGCGAACGCGCGAACTCGTAGCAGATCGTCTCAGGCTTGAGATACCCATCGATCCAGAGCACGGGCTCGAGCCGTTCCACGGGTAGCGTCTGGCGGACCACGCTCTGAAAACGTTCGATCAGTTCGGGGAGACGGTCGGCATGAAGGCTGAAGCCGGCTGCCGCCTGGTGGCCGCCGTACCGGTCGAAGACATCCGCGCAGGCGTGCAGCGCTCCGAGCAGATCGAAGCCAGGGATGCCGCGGCCCGATCCACTGACCATCTCATCCTGAATGCGATACACCAGCGTCGGCCGGTTGTACGCCTGGGCCAACTTTCCCGCGACCAGCCCGACGATGCCGCCCGGCCAATCTTCGCCGCCGCAGACGAGCGCGAACTCGCCCGACTCGAACTGCGGCTGGGCGAGCTCGTGCGCCAGGACTTCGAACTCGCGAGTAAGGCTCTGGCGCTCCTCGTTGAGCCGGTTGATCTCGGCGCCGAGCGCGAAGGCTTCCTCGTAGCTCTCTGACATCAAGAGCTGGTACGCGATGTTCGGGTCGTCCAGACGACCGGCGGCGTTCACCCGGGGTGCGACGCGGAAGCCCAGGGCGGCGGCATCGACGTCGCCTGGCTTGAGGCCAGACAGCTCAACGAGGGCGCGAACGCCAGGCCTGGGGAACGCGTTCATGATGCGCAGTCCAGCCAGGACGAGGCGGCGGTTTTCGCCGAGCAGCGGCATGATGTCGGCGACGGTCGCAACCGCTACCAGGTCGAGCAACGGTTCCATCGCGGCGCGGCCTTGCGGCAGCAGCGACTCTGCCAGAGCCTGCACCAGCTTGAATGCCACGCCGGCGCCGCACAGGTAGTCACATGGGTAGCCGCAGTCGGACCGCCACGGGTTCACCAGTGCGTACGCTG
>JAFAPL010000647.1 GCA_019247135.1 Chloroflexota bacterium
CGAAGACCACCCCGTCGCCGTAGTCCCTCGCCACGTCGGCGGCCAGCGCGATCGCCAGGCGGGTCTTGCCCACCCCACCCGGCCCGACCAGCGTCAGCAATCGAGACGCCGGTGTGGTCGGATCCAGCAGCTTCCTGAGCTGGACTACGTCCGTTTCGCGCCCGATGAGCGGTGTCGGCGGCGCCGGCAGCCGCACCAGTGCGGGAGACCACGGACCAGCGGCCGCAGGTGAGCCAGTATCGGACCCTTGAGCGGCCGGACCGAAGGCCCGCTCGAGCAAAGCCGCGCTCGCCGCCGCCGGGAGGCCGAGCGCATCGGCCAAAAGCGCCAGCGTATGAGGGTGGGGCCGGCGCCGCCGGTCGCGCTCGATCGCCTTGACCGTGGCCAGGTCCACGCCGGCCCGCGCGGCCAGGGCCGACTGGCTCAGTCCGGCCCGGACGCGCAGCACCCGCAGCCGGACTCCGACCGAGCCCGTCGCCCCAGGCTCCGCCACATGCGGCGGCTCGCGCGCGGCTGCACCATCCGCGTGCACGCGGGGCAGTCTAGCACCGCACCCCCTCCTGGTCCGCACCACCGGGCAGGCCCGGTAGGTCGAAACGCACCCGAAACGCACCCCAGATGAGTCTGGCCGGCCCGGCTGCCAGCGGCGACGCTGGTGCACAGGCCGCTACGGACGAGTGCGCGCCCATCACACGGAAACAGGATGCATACGCACCCATGCTGCACAACATGACCATCACCTCAGATAGCTGTCCGCGCTGCCGTATTGCACGAACCACGCGCATGCATCGTTCCAGCACCAGCTTTTGCTTCAACTGCCGGTTGCAATGGGATCGACCAGTGAACCACTTCAGCGGGGATCAATCGGTGCGCCTCGCTGTGTACCGCGGCACGGTAGGCAGCAATTGCTGGTTCACAGGTGGTCGAGGTCATGAACCTGCTCGATATCTGCAGTTCCTCTCCTTCGGCGCCGCTGCACTCGGCCGAATTGAGCGCACGGGTTCAACTCTCGCCGATTTCCGCCTACACAGGGATCACAACGATGACCACACCCAGCACCCAGCCGTTCGTCAGCGCGCGCGATGCGCTGCTGAGCAGCCGCGAAGACTTCGAAACCGCGAGCGGGAGCTTCACCCGGCCAGAACTCGACGAATTCAACCGGGCGCTCGAGTACTTCGACACGCTCCCAGCCGATCGACTCGGGCTGTGGCTCGTCAACGGTGACGGCTCGGAGGACCGTCGCGCGTTCGGCGAGCTCAGCCGGCGCTAGAACCAGGTCGCCAACTACCTGCGGGAGGGCGGCTGTGCGTGTCCGGTCCGGCTGCCATCTGGAAGTCAAGCCACCAGACCGAGCACCCATCGGTGCCACGGCTCGAGTCCTCAGACGGCCGTTCCCCATTGAGATGCGTGCTGCCAATTGAGCAGGAGGAATCAGGAGTATATGGAATCCTCTGATCACACCGCCCACCTGACCCGTAGACGACTGTTGGCGCTGCTGGGCGGCTCCGCCGTCAGTGCGGGCCTGCTCGGTGCAACCGGCATCACGTCGGGTGGAACACCCGCACGCGACCGGGGCGCAGTCCTCAACAATGCGGTCGCAGCCGTCCTCGCGCCGGTGGTCGTACCGCCGGCGTTCGCGCAAGCCCGTGCGCCGCTGGCGAGTTTCCAGCAGGCGACGCAAGCCGCCTTCACGCCGATCAATTCTTCCCTGACCTTCGGCGCCCCTTCCGATATTGCTGCCGGCTGGGACGGTACGGCGTGGGCGATCGATGGCCAGGGCGCGCCTCACGTGTACGACCCGCTGAGTGACAGCTGGCAGCTGCACGGCAGCGGCATAGATGCCGCGGTGCCGGCTGTCTGGCAGCTGTCCACGCCGGAGCTTTACTTCAAGGCCAGCGCAGTGTTCATCGCCGACGGGCAGCATCCTGATCCGCTGCCGATCGGGTCGGTGTGGCCGCAACTGCCGCCAAGCTACAAGCTCGGCGTGAAGGGTGCCGCCTGGGCGGGTGACAAGCTGGTGCTGTTCCGCAGTGGGACGTTCGTGCCGGTGCCGTGGCCGCCGCCAACTACAGGCGTCGATGCCAGCACGCCAGCGCCAGCCGCGACGCCAACTCCAGTTGAAACGCCAACGCCGGGTGGCACGGCAATACCAACCGAGACGGCATCGCCAAGTGCCACGGCAACCCCAGCCGGCACGGCAACCCCGGAGGTCTCCGGTGGCGTCGCTCGCGAGGTGTATCACGCGGCGCTTGTGGCAGCCGCTACCACCAGGCCCACGGCTACGCCCAATCAGAGCGCGTCGCCCACGGCAGCCGCCACTTCGACTGCTACACCGACAGCCGCGGCAACGCACATCTCCACCCCGACCGCGACCGCCACCGCCACCGGCTCGGCCACCCAGACCTCCACACCAACCCCAGCTGCGAGCACCACCCCAGCACCAACACCAACGGCCACCGCCAGCACCACGCCAATCTCGGCGACGCCGACCACCACGTCGACTGCCACGTCGACGTTCGGCGCCACGCCGACCCCGGCGCCGGCGCCGCCTGGCCCGCCAGCCGATTACGTCGCTACGCCGCTTACCTCCATCAGCGGTTGGCCGCAGACGGCGAACTGGCAGCACGGCATCATCGACGGCGTCTTCACCTACATGGTCCGCAAAGCGGTACTCCTCCGCGGCGGAGAAGCGCTGACCATTACGTTGGGTGACCACCCTTGGGCTTTCGGCACCCCGACGGTGGCTGAGGGGCCGAAGACAATCGCGTCGGACGGCGACTTGAACAGCGTGCCGGCCGACTGGCAGGCGAATGGCTTCACGGGCTTTCTCGAACAGCCGGAGAGCGGACCCGTTCGGCTCTTCTACACCAGCGGTGCGCAGGTCCAGGTCAATGTGCTGGAAGCAACCAGCGAGCGCGCGCTAACCCGGAACCCATTTCCCTCCAGTACGCCGACGACGGTTCCTCCGTCTACGCCGGCAGCGGCTCCAACCGGTTCACCCGCGCCGACCGGCACCCCGTCGCCAACGACCACGGATACCGCGCCCGAAGCGCACGGCGCGCTGTACTACGCGGCGCTCATCGCCGCCGCATCGACCACCACACCGACGGCAACCCGCGGCACCACGCTGACGCCGACACAGTCGCCCACACCGCAGCCGAGCGCCACTCCGAGTCCGACTCCAACGGCCAGGCCGGCCGCAAGCGCCACCGCGAGCACGAGTCCGACTGCCACACCAGGCGCGAGCGCCACCGCCACCACGAGCCCCACGCCGAGCACAACCGCCGCCCCGACACAAAGCGCTACTCCGGCGCCGACCGCAAGCACCACCCCCACCACTCCGAGCGGCACGCCCACGCCGAGCACGACCCGGCCGACCCTGACCGCGGGGGCTGGGCTGAGCTACATCGCCAGCGCGATCAGCGGCTGGCCCGCGAGCTGGCATCCGCGGCTCCAGCACGCTCCCAGCGGCCGCACCAGCGGACTCTGGGCCGCGACCGTTGACGGCAGCGTCGTCAGCTTCGACGGCAGCGCCTGGACAACGCAGCCGGGCGATGCCATCTCAGTAGGTGTGGGCAAGGACGGCGCGGTATTCGCCGTGTCCAAGACGAATCCGCAGCAACTCACGCACTGGAATGGCACCGGCTTCACACAAGTTGCCACACACTCGGCCGCTCTGGCGCAGGTCTCGGTCGGCGCGCAGTCACAGGTCTGGACACGCGACAGCAGCAACGCCGTGCATCAGCTCAGTCAGGGCCAACTCCAGCCGGCGGCGTTCCTTGGCTCGGCCGCGGACATCGCCGCCAACCACGATGGCACGCTCTGGAGCTGCACCGGCAGCGACCCGCACGCCCATCGCCTCGCGACCGACCTGCATCAAGCGCCCGAGACGGTGCCCGCGTCCGGCACCGTGCAGAAGGTGGCCAGCACCGGGTTCGGCGCGGCCCACTGCCTGGCGAGTCAGAACGGGACTGCCCAGCTGTACCGCTACGACTCGCCGTATGTTTTTCGAAGCTCCGGCAGCTACATCTTTCCGACCGGTAATCCCATCGAACAGGGACTTGGGAGCCTCTTCTTCGTCACCCAGAGTCACGCGTACGCCACCGGCGCACCCGAAGCAACCTATCAGGTGGTGGCGGTCGACGCACATACGGGTCAGGAGCTCTCGCGCTCGGCGCCCGCGCCACGGGACTACATCTATACCGCCCCGGTGTACGACGCGTTGCATGAGACGATCATTGTCGGCCTGACGGTCGATCCATACATAGGTACGGTTCTCGGGCCTGGCCAGCTACAGGGTCTGGACGCTCGCGACCTGACCAGAGTTGTCTGGTCGATTTCTCTACCGCCTGAAACGGTGCTCGGTCCGGGCCGGCCAACACTGAACGGTACCTCGTTGTGTGTCTCGGACAATTTCGGCTCGCTGGTCATGTACGACACCGGCTCGACTTCAACCGCCACCACGCCAACGCTGCGCTGGAAGTACTCCTACCCGTACGAGATAAATGCTCCGCAGGATCGCTACCGGCTGGCGCCTCCGGTGATCGCCAACGGTACCGTCTACGCTGGCTACTGGGTATGGTCGAGCGGATCCCTGCAGTTGTCGCTGTGGAAACTGGATGCCGCGACCGGCACCGGGTCGCAGACCGCGCTGCCCGCTGTAAGCCAGCCGGATGACCCAAGTCAGTCCGAATATTGGGCCAACATGGGGTCGACGTCGCCCTTGCTTGCCACGGTTCCTGGCGCGCAGCAAGGCCAATCCCGTCAGATGTTGTTCGTCACCGCCGGCCAGGGTGTCTGGAGCGTCGACGTGGATGCGGTCACCAGCCGGTCATACATACTGCCGACCAACTCAGCCGCTGCGGTCTTCGTCGTCAGCGGCTTCGCATATGCGAACGGCGTGCTGTGGTTTGGCGACACCGCCAGCAATCTCTACGGCCTGGACGCCCAGTCGCTGACGCCAACGGCGAACACGCCCGCGCAGTTCCGCGCCGGCAGCGGCATTGTGACGACGCCACTTTTGTACAGGGACGCCCAGGGAGAGGCGGCGGTGATCTTCAGTCAGGCAGGCGCTACCGATCCTGGCCTGATCGTGTACGACCCCGCGAGTGGCAATCAGATCCTGGTCCCGACGCAGGGGACGAACTTCATCGCGCTCGCCGCCGCGGCTCCTGAGGGCGTCGTGTACGGCGGCGGCGGGGTGGCCACCGAGGCCAGCAGTCAGACCCCTGTCGCTCAACTGTTCGGCATTCGTGTGGATGAGGCGGTGCAGCAACTACGCGACTTCGTCGTCGACTCGCAGCTGATGCAGGACTTCGACGACCCCTCACAACCGACGCACGAGCCGAGCGGGGTGGCGCGCTACCAGACGCACCTGACGCTGGTCGACGGGACGAAGGCACCACTGAACAACACGGCGGTCAAGCTGTGGGCCGACCAGCCGAACACCACCGTCCTGGTCAACGGCCAGAGCGTTACCCTTGGCCCGGACGACGACAAATACGCGGTCGTCAAGACCGGGGCCGACGGCACGCTGGCGATCACCAGTGGCTCCACCCAGCGCGACAGCACCGGCACGAAGTTCGTCGACGGGGCCGATATGACGGCTGTGCCGCTGCGTGCGTGGGCGCAGTTCATGGACCCCTACGAACGCATGGTCATTTATCGCGACCGTGAGTTCCACAATCGCGTGTCGACCGCCCACGCCAGCACGCCAACCCAGCCCGGTGCCGACGATCCCACCCGCGCCAACCTCCAGACCGCCCAGGCTTACGGGGCGGTCCAGAAAGGGGGCGCGAACACCGGCACCGCACTTTTTACGGACGAGCAGAAGCAGCAGAACCAGCCCCAGAACGTCGCCAACGCCATTGCGAAGATGACCAGTGCGGTCGGCACGACTCCGCCCAAGAGCAGCAAGAGCCTGAAGGCGAGCTGGAGTCTGCGTACAGTCGATACGCCTGGCAAATACATCGTCTATACAGACACCCCCGGCGCGCAGTACTCGCCGGTCAACGTGGCCGGCAGCCGCCCGGCAGTCGTCCTCCAGATGACCGGGTTGAGCTACACCAGCAGCAACGACGGGAGCGCGCCCCTCGTCTACACCACCCCGTCGCCGGCCGAGGCAACCATGGCCATCGACGCCCTCGACGGCCAGGAGTGGCTTACGAGCGTGCACGCCACGGCCCGCGTGAAGGCCGCCGCCCAGGCGGGCAGGCTCCACCTGGGAAGTTGGTGGGACGACTTCTGGAGCTGGCTCAAAGGCGCGGCCGCTACGGTCACCCACGTCATCATCAGCGTGGGCGAGGACATTTACCTGGGTATCCGTGCCGTCGCGGATGGGATCGCGCACGTGTTCCGGATGATCATCAGTGGCATCGAGGAGGTGGCCAACGCGATTGGCGCGTTCTTCATCCAGCTTGGTCGTCTGATCGAGGAGATCATCGAGGCGTTGAGCGTGCTGTTCCAGTTCGGCCACATCATCGACACCCACAACATCCTCAAGACCGAGCTGCTCAACCGCATCAACGGGGTACCGGGGAACGCGAGCTATCCGGGGCTGGCGTCCCTGCTGACAGGCACCGTTAGGCCCAAGCTCGACGCATTCTTCGAAAACTCCGAGCAGACGGTCGCCGACGCCCTCGATAACCTGGCCAACCAGCTCGGCGGCGCGCCCCCCACGGCCCTCGCGGGTGGTGGCTCGACTGCGCACTCGGCGTTCACGGCAACCCCCAGGTCCGGCGGCTCCCCGGCCACCACCGGTCCACAGTCCGCCTGGGGAATGCAGAAGCTGGGCGGCGGGGTCGGGGGCGGCAGGTCCGTGTCGAGCGCGGCACGCGTACTCCGGGCCGGCGCACAGGACCCGGCCGACGCGATCGGCACCTTTTTCAGCGCGTTCGCCGAGAGTCTGAGCAGTGACCCCGCGCTGAGCAATCAGTGGGCCAAAGTTCAACAGGGCGCCCAGAGCCTGGGCAACGCCGGGTCGGCCGAAAACTTCCTCAAGCAGGCGCTGGCTGAGCTGCTGCGCATCGTGGCGCTGCTCGTCGACGGCATCCTGGCCGTGAGCAAGGCCCTGATGGACGGGCTGGTGGCCGCGATCGGCTCTCTCATCCCAGCCATGTTCGACCCGAACGACGGGATCCTTACCGCACCACTCGACATCCCGGTGCTGTCGTGGCTGTACCAGCTGCTATTCGGCGAACCGCTGACCATGCTCAATGCGCTGATGCTCGTCGTCGCGATCCCGCTCACGATCATGTGGCGCATCATCGAGGGCAAGTGGCCCGCCGACAGCTGGAGCGTTGGTGCCGCGCGCCCACGCGCGCTGGCTGCCCAGGCGCTCTCGCCCGCGAACCAGCTGTTAATGGGCTACTCGACCGGGCTATTCTCGTTATTTGGGGGCTTGCTGTTCGCCCGGGGCGACATCAAGGGTGCCGGAGACGTACCCGTGGAGGTCGGGCGGGCGGCGCTCGTCGCCAGCCTGACCACCGCAGGGTTCAGTGTGCCGATTTACGGGAGCGACAACCCGAGCGACCTCGCATGGTCCGCGTGGGGCCTCGGGGTGGGGATCAGCCTGCTCAACCTCCTGGGCTCCGTCGACCTCAGCAGCGCCCCTGCATCGCTCGAACTCGGCAAACTCGGCCCCACGCTGCTGTGCATCCTGAGCTCCTCGCAGACGTTCGTCGAGGCGCTGATCTTCCATGCCGAGCCCCCGCCCAACCCCCTCGGCGATGCTGCCCTCGGCCTGAGCATAGCCTCCGCGCTGCCCGGCATCATCAACCCGCTGAAACTCCAGTCTGAGCTTGGGGCAGCCGTTGTCGCCGTCCTCGACGTGGTCATGGGCATTGCCGCGGGCGTTGCTGCGGTCCTGGGCGCGTATTCGAACACCTCCTAGCCTAGGATCTCCTGCCGGAAGTTTGCCGCTAGTGCGGGGGGCAACCCGGCAACAGCTGACTTCCGGTAGGGGCCAAGAGCGAGGCAGCTGCGCCGAACAACTGCGCGGCCAATTCTGCGTTAGCTCGAATGGAAGTGAGTTCCGCAAGCCAACCATCGATGCGGCCATGCCCTGGCGCTCACCCAGGCGTCGACTCAAACAAAAGCCTTCGAAACACAAACGGAGCGCACAGTAGTCATCCCTACGTTGCAGCGGCCAGGTACCCGACCCTCCGTAGAGGGTATGGCTCAGCGGGTCCCGTGCTCGAATTGAAAGCCCGCCGCAGCCAGCGCATCGCGGCCAGTAGGCGAGGGCGAGGGCGCGGGCGGGCGCATCTCGCCAACAGTGCGGCCCGTGGACTGGCGCATCTCCGCCACCAGCGCGCTCAGGCGTGCGTCGCGGACCTCGTCGGCGGCGTGCAGCAAGCGATCCAGGTTGCTGCGCTCCAACCGTGCGCGGCTCGTCAACTCGTTCGGCTGGGTGTCCGTTTGCAGCTCATACAGGCTCACGAGCTCGCGCCACAGGCTCTCCAGTTGCGCCATGCGCTGCACAGCCTGATCGGTAGTGGATGCCATGGGGTGCAGTTCCTCCGGGGGTGTTCTCGCACTTGTCAGCGTGCCAGGCGGATGATCGAACCGAAGCGGCTGCGCGACGTGCGCTGCACGATCGTGGCGCCAAACGTGGCGCGCGCGGGGCTGGTGACCGTGCCACGCTCGAACGTCTCGGGCTGTTGGACGACGGCGCGTACCTGCCGGGACGACAGGCGCGGCTGAGCCTGACGCAGGGGCGGCGGCACGTCCCAATGCCGCGAGATGCCACTCGCGGCAGGGTCGCGCAGGT
>JAFAPL010000987.1 GCA_019247135.1 Chloroflexota bacterium
GATCCGGGCTCCCCACGAGTTGCTCAGCGCCTCCGCGACTAGATCCATGAAGTGCGGCGTTGTGATATCCAGCTTCCTCATACCGGCGTGCAGTCGCCCGAGCGCATTCGCGTAGTCGGCTGGTGCGATGTCTGGAGGCGTCACAGATGCGTAGTAGGTCCACAGCGTGACTACGAAGCCGTCACGCTCGTAGGCGCGCGGCTCAGCTCGAGGTTCGAGATCAGCCACAGGACTGTCGGTCTCGGCGAGCCGTTGAGCAAGCTCGAGTTCGAACAGTGCGACCTGCTGGGCCAAGGGTGCAACCCGCGCAAAGACGTCACAGGGCAGCAGGCGCAGGGCGAGCTTGTTCGAGTTCTGAAGAACGACCGCGTCGCTCGAGACAGCGTGCCTTACTCCGCCTGTGCATCTACCTGGCTCACTACCCGAGCAGCCTCTTTGTGGTCCACCCGGTCTCGATCTTTACGCACCAGTTCAGTGATGGCTTGGGGGAGGCACAAGGCGCGGCCAACCCCAACGCGCGGGCGGCACGTTTGCCACGCCCGAGCATGGCCTCCGCGCACGCGGCCAACGCAAATAGGGAACCAATTGCAAACAAGTCGCCAATCTCTATGAGCTCGCTAGCAGTTCGGTACAGGAGTTCCAGTGCTTCCTCCGCGCGATCGCGGCTCAACAGCACTCCGGCCAGAGATTCCCGGACAAAAACCCGCCCGTCAGGGTCGCCAGTGTGTTGGAAGAGAATGGTCGCCTTATTGAGCCAGGTCTGAGCGGAATCCAGGTCGCCTCGAAGTTGAGCGACACTCTCAGCACATACCTTCTCGCCCCGAGTCTGGTCGCCAAGTGTGAACGTGAGCACGCCTGCGCTATCCAGCGCAGACGCGCGTTCTGGACTCGGCCGCTCGTCCCGGGAGACCGCCGCCTCCATTCATCGGGCACCTTCGCTCAGGTAGCACTGAAAGATCCAGAAGTGAAAGCGCATCGCGTTCCCCCACTTCGCATCAGGCATTCCGCAGCGTAGGCCCGTACTGTCTGCAAGTACGAGTACCGAGCCGTGCCGTTCTTTACCTCCATTTGAACCAGCGACTTATCGACGAGCTCCTTCATCGAACCCAGGATGTGAGGTCCAGTGACTCGCTCAGCGGCTTCAAACGTCCAGCCACCGGCGAATACGCTCAGTCGGCGGAACAGGGCTTGCTCTGGCGAGTCCAGCAACCGAAAGCTCCAGTCCAGTGACGGGTTGAGAGTCTGGTGCCGCGTGGGGCCGGTCCGACTACCGCCTGCAAGACGCCCAAAGCTGTCGGTCAGTCGTTGCGCGATTTCGGACGGCGCCAGCAGTCGCGTCCAGCCGCGGCTAACTCCAACGCGAGCGGCAGACCGTCAAGCCGGGCGCAGATCGAAATGACAGATTGCACCTTGCCACTCGTCAGGCTGAAGGTTGGCTGGACTGCTTGTGCACGCTCCACGAACAGCCGCACGGCTGGATAATTCGCCGCGTGTTCAACGTCGTCCTCGGACACATCTCCTGAAGCGGGACATGTGAGCGGGGGAACCCTCCAGGTTTGCTCGCGAGCAACGCGCAAGGGCTCGCGGCTGGTAACCAGGATACGCAGCATGGGGCATCGCTCCAGGAGCGTACCAGCGAACGCCGCGCACGATTTTGGCCAGGTGCTCGCAGTTATCGAGCACCAATAGCTGGTCACGCGTTGCGATTGAAGCTACGAGGGCGTCGCCAGGTTGCTGTCCACCATGCTCCCGCACGCCGATGGTCGCCAGCACCGCAGCCGGGACCAATTCTGCGTCTTGTAGAGACGCCACGTCGACAACCCAGACTCCAACCGGGAACTCGTCCAGAACGGTCTCGGCCACGGCGAAAGCGAGCCTCGTCTTGCCGCTGCCGCCGGCTCCAGTCAGAGTGATCAAGCCCGCACGGAGATGCCGCAACTTGTGACGCACAGTTTCCACTGCCTCCTCGCGCCCAATCAAGTGCCGGAGGGTGCGCCGGTAAGTTGTGCCGCGCATCCTGAACGACGCGCCAGTTCGCCGCGGCGAAGTCGGGGCCGACCGCCTCCGCCTCTGGGAGCGCTGTCTGAACGCGGTCTGCGCTGACCGGTCGCGCGCGATCGCGGCGCCGCCGCCCTCAAAACGCCGCTGTCCGCTTTGGCGAGCCCGAGGGAAGAGACGAGTCGCTCGACAGTCTGCGGATATGGCGAACTGCGCATCCCCCGCTCGAGATCGGCGATCCCACGCACGCTCAGGCCTGCTCGTTGGGCAAGGGCGTCCTGCGTCAGTCCCGTCGCGAGCCGATCACGGCGAAGTCGTGCGCTGAATGTTTGGTGTTCGACGTCGATGATGTCAGGTGCTGAGCTGCGCTCTTGCACCCTGCTCGCTCCCCGCGCCGAGAACAACACCTGTTGTCCAACAAAACTGCCACTGCGTGCGGCAGTGCGTAAAGCAAGCACGTGAATCTGAGACTTCTCGATGGACGGACTCAGACGTGCAGAGCGGGCCGGTAAATGAGCTCCTGGATGTGGCCGTCCAGCGTCCGGCTCTCGATCAGCTCGAGGTCGAAGTCGGCCGCACCCTTGAAGATCGGGTCGAGCCCGGTCTGACCGGTGATCACAGGAAAGAGCGTCACCTGGACGCGGTCGACCAGGCCGGCGGCCATCAGCGCCCGATTCATCGACAGGCTGCCGTGCGAGCGCAACGGCACATCTGACTCCTCCTTGAGGCGGGCGACGACGTCGACTGCGTCGCCCCGCGCGACGGTCGCATCCGGCCAGTCGAGAGATCCTTCCAGTGTGCTTGACACGACCGTCGCCGGCAGGCTCCTCATGCGTGTGACCCATGGGTCCCTTACCTCTGATTCCTCGGTGCTCGAGGCCAGCATCCGAGCGAACAGCCGGTACGTGTTGGCCCCGAAGACCATCCTTTGCTCTTCCCCGTACAGGGCCAGGCGGTGCTCGAGGAGCTCGGGGCCTTGCTTACCCCAGTAGCCGGTCCAGTTGCCACCGGCGGCGCCGAAGCCGTCGAGACTGGAAAAGACGTCGAATGTATAGCTAGCGGTCATGATGCTCTCCTGGAGTGTGTTGATCGAGTGTTGGGATACGGACTCTCCGCCACCCGCGTTTGAATGTCAGCGTCGAACGCTGGTCAGCCCGCGCGTGATTACCGCGGCGGCGATGGCGTGCATCACCACCAGCACAGCGATTTCGGCGTTCGAGACGCCGTCGACCGTCGGAATGTAGGTGAAGTCGGGAATCAGCGTGACCACGAAGGTGATCGCCGCGATAAGCGTGAAGACCAACGCGGCGTGCTTTCGAACAAACCGCAGGAGACCCGCGTACAGCAAAGTGGCTACAACGGCCGGGAAGAGCGTGAAGATGACTGGCGCCGAGATGTTGCCCAGCGGCAGAAACGCTGGGTCGTACGGCACGGCAACCTGCGCCAGGTAGAAGAACACGGCGTTGCCCAGCGCGGATGCGCCAATCGTGAGCAGCCCGGTGCGTGCGTATCGGCCCCAGGTGAACGCGCTGGTAGCGCTGTCGGCCTGACGGTAGTTTGCGGAGAGCGAAGCGGCATTGGCGGACATGGTCGAGACGTGCTCCTCGTTGGTTGCTTTTGAAAGAGACGTCGAACCGGGCGAGGCGAAATCGACACGAGTTCACCAAAGAGCGCGTCGGGCGGCGTTCATCGATGTTTCGGGGTAGCGCCGTTGGCTCGGGCGGACGATGAAGGCGTTCCCAACAACTCAGCGGCATAGCCCGTGACAGGCCTGACATCGCCCTGGTGCGAAGATTCCGGGCATGACGAGACCGTTCCATTCGGGGTGGTTGCCCCGCTCAGAACTGACCTGCCGACCTGGCGAGCCCGCGTGCGCCGCATCGCCGAGGCTGGCTACTCGACGCTGCTGATGCCCGATGTCCCGCAATGGCAACCGGCGCCTGGCCCACGTTGGCCCTCGCCGCGGCCCTTGCCAACATCCGCGTGGGCACCTCGGTGTATGCCTCCCCCCTACGCCCGCCCTGGATGATGGCGTGGGAAGCGCACTCCCTGTCGGTGCTCACTGACGGGCGCTTCGAGATGGGTGTTGGAACCGGCAGGCCAGGAATTGAGGACGAGCTCCGCGAGAAAGGCGTGCCCTTGGTCCCACCCAGCGAGCGGCTGGGTCAGGTGCGCGAGACCGTCAGGGCGGCTGCGAGATCTCGACGGTCCGACCCTTCACACGCGTGTGGTCATGGCCGTACGTGGTCCGAAGGCTCAGGCGCTGGCGGCCGATGTCGCGGATACAGTTACCTTTGCGCAGTTACCGGGTGAGTCTCGGGTCGAAATCGCGCGGCTGGCAGGCGACTTTCGCGCGATCCGTGACGTTGAGCTCGCGCTGCACGTGTCAGTTATCGGCGACACGGTTGCGCCGTTCATGGCTCCCCCCGATACCGACCCTGCTGCGCTTCGCGCAGCGGAGTCGCTGGCCATACTTCCGGATGAATGGGGCCGCCGCCGAGGAAATCCAGCGGCGGCGGGACGACATCGGCTTCTCCTATGTCGTGGTCGGCGCCGCCTTCGCCGACGTGCTCGCTCCGGTCGTAGCCAAGCTAGCGGGACGTTAGGCGCGCCGCGCGCTCTCGAGGTCACGCGGCAGCGCATCCTGACCGGACAACGGCAGTCCATTTCGCTTACACGCCTGGAGCACGGCGCGAGACACCTTGGATCTCGAACGCAAGCCACTGGCTTGACAGAGCAACATACGCCCGAGAGTAGGATCGTGCTCGTGGCCACGGGGCTTACAGGTCAGCGCTCGTCATCTCGCAGCGTGTTGCCGGAGGGGACCGTCACCTTCCTGCTGACGGATGTCGAAGGCAGCACCCGGCTGTGGGAGGAGCACGCCGCAACGATGGGGGCAGTAATGGCGCGCCACGACGCCCTGATCGAAGGCGCGACGCTCGAGGCCGGCGGCGCCGTCGTACGGCCGAGAGGTGAAGGCGACAGCCGTTTTGCGGTCTTTGCTCAAGCCACCGGCGCGGTCCGCGCCGCGATCCGCATGCAGCAGGCCCTGTGGCAGGAAGTCTGGCCAATGCGCCTGCCGACGCACGCCTCCACGGGTAGCGGAGCGTCGCTGCGGGTTCGCATCGCCCTCCATACTGGCGAGTCCGATCTCCGCGACGGAGACTATTACGGGTCCGCGGTCAACCGTTGCGCGCGACTGCGAGCGCTTGCGCGTGGGGGCCAGGTCCTCGTCTCAGGCGCGACCGCGGCGCTCGTGCGCGGTCAATTGCCTGATGGCGCGTGGCTGCGCGATCTTGGCGATCACCAGCTGAAAGACCTGGCGGAGCCCGAACGCGTTTTTCAACTCGTTTACCCAGGCCTGCCAGATGACTTTCCACCGCTCCCGTCCGCTAGCCGAGCGCATGGCTTACCGGCTCAGCCGACGCCATTCGTTCACCGTTCGGCTGAGCTGCAACACCTTGATGCGGCCTTGCGTACACCCGAGGTGCGGCTGCTCACATTGATCGGCAGCGGAGGCATTGGTAAGACCCGTCTGGCAATCGCGCTGGCCGAACAGCTGGCGGGTGTTTTCGTGGATGGCGTGTGGTTTGTGGATCTCTCGTCGATCCGCGATCCCGCGCTTGTATTTCCCTCAATCGTGCACGCACTCGGCATCCACAGCGCAGGACGACGCTCTCCGCTCGACCGTGCCAGCGATTATTTACGGACCTGTCACTCCCTCCTGGTGCTGGACAATTTCGAACAGGTGATCATTGCGGCGCCGGATGTCGGGCGACTGCTCGCCGAGTGTCCGGATGTGAAAGTACTCGCGACCAGTCGCGAGCCACTCCGCCTCCGTTGGGAGAATGTGTTTGCGGTGCCGCCACTCGAGGTGCGTGGCGCCGCTCACACCACACAAGAGGACTTGAGCATGCTGGCGGGCGTCGCGTTCTTCGTCCACCGGGCGCAGGCCGCCGATCCGGAGTTTGCGCTGACTGAGCACAACGCACAGGCAGTAGCCGAATTGTGTACTCGTCTCGATGGCATACCACTGGCCCTCGAACTTGCCGCTGCTCAAGTGCGTGTGCTCGCGCCGGCCGCACTGTTGTCGCTCCTCGATCGCCAGCTCGACGTGTTGCGCGGCCCGTCCGACGCACCTGACCGCCAGCAGTCGATTCGGGCCACGGTTGACTGGAGTTACGACCTGCTCACCCCCGCCGAGCAACAGTTGTTCTTCCGACTGGCTGTCTTCGAAGGGGGTTGCAGCATGGACGCCGCCCGTGCCGTCTGTCAGCCAGTAGATGCGAGCCAGAGCGACGTATCGGTGGGCTTGTTCACCCTGGTGGACAAGAATCTGCTGCATCAGGAGCGCGCCCCGGATGGCGAGGTCCGCTTCCGACTTCTCGAAACCATACAACGGATCGCTTTCGAGAAATTGCAATCCGCTGGCCCCGGAGAGGTTGAATCCAGTCGAGAACGCCACGCGGAGTATTTCCTGCAGCTGGCGAGGAAGGCGGAACACGAATGCTGGGGGCCGAACGCCGGCATCTGGCTGGATCGACTCGACCGCGAGTACTCGAATTTTCGCGCAGCGCTGCACTGGCTCAGCACGTCCGGCCGGTTCGACCTGGCGCGAACGATGGCAATTGCACTCGAACCGTTGTGGAGCCTCCGCGGCCATATCGTTGATGCTTACCACTGGCTCGAGCTGCTCACTGAGCCAGACACCGTGACGCCACAGGCGAATAGGGATATTGCCAGCGCGCTGTCGCTGCTCGCGCTGCTGAAGCAAATGGTCGGTGAGCCGGCGGCCGCGGCGCAATACGCACAGCGCAGCCTCGCCGAAGCCCGCCGCATCAATGATCAGCGCCAGCTCGTTCTGGTGTTATGGATGTTGAGCGAGCTTGCCCGCGCGCAAGGTGACCTGCTCTCCGCGCGTGCGACCCTGGAGGAGGCGCTGACGCTGAGCCGCTCACTGGGATTGACGACTCTTGAAGGAGTTCTGCTAGGCATCCTCGGTCGACTCGCCTTCGACTCGGGCAATCGCCGTGAAGCCCGCGCTGTGGTACAGCAGTCCCTATCCATACTCGAGGCGGCGCGCGCTGTCCGCTGGCTCGCGCGAGTGCAGGCTCTGGTGGGTGCGATCGCGATGAGCGAACGCGATGTGGGCACCGCCAGCCGCTTCTTGGAAGAGAGCGTCGCCACGTGCCGTGCACTCGGCGATCGATGGTCTCTGTTGGGCAGCCTTAGCCATCTCGCGTCGCTGCTGGTGAGCCAGGGTGAGTTGGCACGGGCTCGGGCATTGTTCATTGAGTGCGTTGAGTTAGGTCGTGGGCAGCGCGACCCGATCAATGCGACACGCTGCTTGGTCGGCTTTGCTCAACTCGCCGCGGCGCAGGGGCAGAACGGGCGCGCAGTGGAGTTGGCAGGCGCCGCGGACGCACTGCGAACCGTGGCCGGCCTGGGGCTGCCCGACACCTATAGTCGGTCGATCGAGCAATGGCTGGGGCCTGCTCGCTCAGCGCTGGGCCCAGTGGCTTCCGAGGTCTGGCGGAGGGGTCAACGGTTGTCCGTCGAGGAAGCCATCACATATGCGCTCGCGGGTGACGCGCCCGCGTCGGGGTCGGACGTGCTGAGTGCGCGAGAACGCGAGGTGACGGCCATGCTTGCTCGCGGATACAACAATCGCCGCATCGCGCAGGAGCTTGTGATCAGCGCGCGCACCGTCGAAAGCCACGTAGCCCACATCATGGCCAAACTTGGGCTGGACTCGCGATTGCAGATCGCGGCGTGGGCCTCAGAGCACGAGCACTCGATACGTGAAAACACTGATGTAGCCCACCGCGGACGGGGGTAGCGTCGGGCCCGTGGAGCGACCTGTGCTAAGCCAGACAACACTCGCGGATATGACGATTCCGCTGGATGCGTCGAACCTTTCGGTGGGGATCGTTGGCGGAAAGGCCGTAGGACTCAACCGGTTGATCCGATGCGGGTTTCCGGTCCCGCCAGGCTTTGTGATCTCGACGCGTGCATACTCCGCGTTCGTCGACGCCAATGGATTGGCCAACCAGATCGCGGCGGGAGACGTGGCGGGGCTGTATCGCGGCTTCGACGAGGGCGCTCTGCCGGACGACGTGGCCGACCGCATCCTGCTCGCCTATCGTCAATTGAGCGATAAGGGGCGCTTGGCCGTCGCTGTCCGGTCCTCCGCTAGCGAGGAGGACCTCGCCGAGGCGAGCTCCGCGGGACAGCACGACACGTTTTTGAATGTTTCCGGTGACGCTGCGCTGCTGCGGTCCGTGCGGCGATGCTGGGCAAGCCTGTGGAATGAGCGTGCGGCGGCCTATCGTGAGCAACGTGGCATTGGTTCAGCCAGCATCCGCATGGCCGTGGTGGTCCAGCACATGGTGCACGCGGATGCGGCGGGTGTGCTTTTCACTGTCAACCCGGTCAGCCACGAACAACAAGAGGTGGTGATCAACGCCACGTGGGGTCTGGGCGACGCGCTCGTCAGTGGCCACATTCCACCAGACTCGTTCGTCCTCGACAAGCAGACCAACGCCCTCAAGTCTCAACAGATTTGCGATAAAGCAGCCATGAGCGTGCCGGCCGCGGATGGCGTCACGGAAGTGGCGGTTCCGGTTTCGCAACGTCTGGCGCCTGTGTTGACGCCTGCGCTTGCCGCGGAACTGACCATGTTCGGCCGCGATATTGAAATCGCGCTCGGCGGACCGCAGGACATCGAGTGGGCGATCAGCGGAGGCCGGCCTGTAATCCTCCAGGCGCGACCAATCACGGCTATGGCAGTACCCGCCGGAAACTCCGCTAGCGTACCCGGTGACGACAACTGGCCACTCAGGGATGAGCGGCCAGTTCAGGCATTCGATTTGTGGACTCATGCGGACATGGCAGAGCGCTGGCCGGAGCCCGTCACGCCGCTCACATGGTCGTTCGCGGATCTCACCACGAATGCGAATTTTGCCTATTCGCTTCGCGACATGGGCGGACAACAACGTAGCGATATTCAGTGGGCGCGCCGGTTTTACTGGCGCGTGTACATGAATGAGGGCGCCCTGGCGCAGCTGCTCTTCGACGCGGGCATGCCGACTTCCATTGCTGATACTGTGCTTGGTAGTGGCGTTCCGACACACTTGCGACGGAACGCGCCACTCCGTCCGCGGCGTCTGCTACGCATGTTGCCGCGTATGCTTCGAACGAGCGTGCAGCGCTCTCGAAATGAAGCCGTCTATCGAGCGTTCTTTCTTGATGTCGAGCGCTGGGTGGATGAGTTCCTTGCACGCGATGTGGACGCGCTCGATGACAGCGAGCTGTGGCATGAGCTAACCGACACCTGGCTCGAACGGTTCAAGCGCGGCATTGACCTCCACGCTGACGCGACATCACAAGCAATGGGCATGCTCTCGATGCTGCAGGGGCTCGTCAGTCGGTGGGGTGGAGGTGACCAGATCGCACGCGACCTGGTAAGCGGACTGGACGACGTTCGTTCGGCCGAAATCGCGCCTGCCCTGTGGACAATCGCAGCCGAGCTCCGACGGGCCGGCCTGGCCGAGGTCGTGCTCAATAATGCTCCAACAGCGGCGCTAACCTACCTTCGTAGCGAGCCGGCGGCCGTTTCGGCGCTGGCCTCTTTGGGCGGCTTTCTTCGACAGCACGGCCACCGCTCGACCATCGAGGGCGAGCTGCTTTACCCGCGTTGGGTGGAGGCCCCCGAAGAGGTGATCGGCATGCTGAAGGGCTATCTGCAGAATCCCGCCGTTAGTGACCCCCACGCAAGCGAAGCCGCGAACCGCGAACGCCTCAGGCAGGATGCGGCGGCATTCGAGGCGCGTCTTGGGGGAGCGCGCGCCTGGATCATCCGCCTACTCGTGCGGCGCGCGAGGCAGCTGGTCAGCTTGCGCGACAATGGCCAGCACTACCTGGTGAGACTGCTGCTGCCCATTCGACGGCTTTGCGTCACGCTGGGCGTCCGTTGGGCAGCTCGTGGCTGGCTCGCGGCGGCGGACGACGTATTTTTCCTGCACTCGAGCGAACTGGAGAACGTTTCAGCTAGCGGCGCGACAGCACTCCAGCGCGACCTGGAGAGCATCGCCGCCGCCCGGAGATCAGCCTACGAGTACTGGTTTACGGTGCCCGCACCGGAAGTCATTGGAGCGGACGGCCGACCAGTCAGCGCGCAATCGGACGAACCCGAAACGGCAACTCGCCTGACCGGGATAGCTGCCAGCGGCGGTCGGGTTCGCGGCATCGCGCGTATTGCGCATTCTCCACAGGAGGCGGCGCTGCTCCAGCACGGGGAAATCCTGGTTGCCCGGAGTACGGACCCG
The DNA here is from genome assembly GCA_019247135.1 of Chloroflexota bacterium. Next base: position 10,326 of record JAFAPL010000987.1, read on the forward strand.
GGCTGGACTCCCGCGTTCGCGCTGGCTGCGGGGCTCGTGCTGGAGGTAGGCGGGCAGCTATCGCATGGCGCAATTGTTGCGCGCGAGTATGGGCTGCCGGCGGTTATGAACGTTCCCGACGCACTGCTCAGAATCCGTTCAGGCCAGACGATCACGGTCGACGGAACCCTCGGCCGCGTGTACGTGGAGGTTTCCGAGCGCGCGTAAGGGAATGCGCGTCGACGTGAGCGCTAGTTCGCTCTCGCCTCTCAAGCACTGCAACAGGTTGCGACTCCAGCGAACAGCGGGCAGGCGCGGCGCGGGCCAGAGGGCGCCGCCTCCCGGACCCCGTGTTGCTCGGCGGCCTGCTCGCGGCGGTCTGGCCGCTACGTCTTTGGGTCCTCAGCGCGAGCAACGAACTCAACGCGGACGAGGCGATTCCCGGCCTCATGGCGCGGCACATCGCTGACGCAAGCGAGCTTCCGGTCTTCTACTACGGACAACCCTACTTCGGTGCCCTCGAGGCCTACCGCATCGCCGGCCTGTTCGCTCTGCTCGGCTTTCACCCGTGGCTCGTCGTCGTGCCGGCAGGCGCGTCCTCGCCTGCACTCATCCCGTCATCTGGACGCTTGCCGCGCAAGTCGCGCCACGGCCGGGCGGACTCCCCGCCGCCATACCAGTCGCGCTCCCTCCGCCCGCGCTGGCTCGGCTGTTTGTGAATGCCGGCGGTGGATTCTCCCTGGCCTATGCGCTTGAGACCGTGGCATTGTTGTGCTGCCTTTGGACGTATCGGGATAGCGTGCGCAGGGTGCGTTGGCAACCTGTTCTGGCTCTCCACCGGAGTGGCGGCATGGGTGTGGCAGCCTGCGCTTATCGCGCTTCCACCACTGTTCGTACTGGTGCTGATTCGCACTATGCGACTGCGCAGTCCATCGGTGCTCGGACGAAGTGTCGCGCCGGCCGCGATTGGTCTCATCCCACCGCTGATTTACAACGCCGCGCACGGGTGGCCGACCGTCACGCAGCTGGCGAAGTACACCACGGAAGGGCAGGTTGACGACTTCTGGCGCGTGCTGTATCTGGCGCTGGGCGGCGCCGATGAAAGCTTCGCGGTCGTCATTCCGGTTCTGCTGGTGCTCGTAGCGGTAGCTTTTCCACTCATCACGGTGCTCCTCCTTCGCGGAGCCCACCGCGTTGCGGCCTCGCCCATGCGCTGGCCGCTTACGCCGGCACTCACGCTCTTGATGTTGTTCGCGGTCCTTCATTTGCTCGCGGCTCATCGGGCGGTACGCCACTTGGTGCCCGTGGTGCTCGTCGGGTACGTGCTGGTTAGTGCGGTGCTGACGATACGCGTAGCGGCTGTACGTCGCGTTCAGTGGCTTCCGCGGCAGTGATGGTGCTCGCGGTTGGACTGAGTCTCCAACTAGAAGCGCGCGCGAGTGACGAATTTCCACACGAGACGCCGTCGACCACTGAGGTGCAAGCCGCTATCGCGGCACTGAATGCCATCTCTCATCTTCGATCACATTACCGGAGCCGGTGGTAGTCCAGTCGCGCCAGGCCATTGCCAGTGTCCTGAACGAATGCAGTGTCCAGTTCCTGCTGATCTTCGTGGCCGGCTACCTGCCACGCAGGAGCCCCGAGTGGACTCGTCGCGCGATCGACCTGCTTGAGGCGGGTCCGGACCGCCGGGAGGACCTCGGCAAGACACTGACTACGTAAATGCGTCGCGGGCCCGCACTGCCGTCGCGCGTCACGCCGCCTTGCGCCGCGGCCCACTGCTCGGCCTCGGCCATCGATGGCTGCGCTCCAGCACCAGGCCCGCATCACTCGGGCTGCCCGCTACACGGGTTGCGCGTGCGAGTATTACAGTGGCAATCTCAGGTCAGTTCGAGCTGCTCGCTCACGCCGAGTTGAGGCAGGTCCGCCAGATCATTTATGCCCGCGAACTCCAGGAATCCCCGCGTCGTCACAAACAGGTGATGCGGGTTGTGGGCGATCAGCCCCCGCTCGAGCGGCGTGGCGATGGCGCTGTCGCTGGCCGAGCCGCGGATATGCTCGATGCCGCTTCTCGCGATGGGCTGGCGGTAGGCGACGATGGCCAGCACCTCGAGCGCGGCATTCGAGAGCGCGACCGGTCGCGGACTGTTCAGGTGCCGCTCGACCGATGAGCACACTTCGGGCGCGGTGACCAGACGCAGCTCGTCCCCGTGCCGCTGCACCGCCAAGCCCAGAGGCGGATTCTGTCGCAGCAATTCGTAGGCGTCCTCGAAGCGCTCCCTGGATAGACCCACCGCGGCGCGGAGCTCTTTTACAGTCAGGCCCTGGCTGGCGCTGGCCCACAACACCCCGACGATGTGCGCCGCGGCGGCGCGCGTATCCGTCCTCGGGTCGCCCTCCACACGCGGTCGCTCTGCACGCCGACTGTTGCGTTCGAGCAGCCTGCCCAGGACGGGCCCG
>JAFAPL010001049.1 GCA_019247135.1 Chloroflexota bacterium
GGCGTAGATAACGCTCCATTTGGAGCTGACGCTCACGCTCCAGTCTGGATGTCAGCAACGCTGCTGGTGTGCCTCCAGACACCGCACCTGCGTTGATCGAACCTTGATGTAGCTGTTAGCCCAACTCTATCTCTCTGGTGGAGTCGGATCGCAACAGCGGATGTTGAGTCTCGGTTGTGAGCGCCGCACGATTTCAGTGCGGCTCTTTAGACGGACGGGTAATTGCGCAACACGAATCGAGTCGCGGCCCCGATCGGGCGTGAGACCTACGGCCTGGTCAACGCGTTCGAGATGCCAGACGACGAGAGTTATCCAGCGGATTATCTACAAGCTTCCATGAGCCGTCCGCGGATCAGAAGAAGTTCGGCCACTCCGTTTTCGGTATCTCGAGCACGCGGCAGGCCGTCAGGCCGTTGTTATAGGCGATCACGTCGATGACCTGGCACTCGCGGCCGTCTGCGAGCGTGACGCGCTGGCCCTGACGAACCCGCCCCGGCACGCTGGCGGGAAACGGCGTGCCGCTCAGGCCGGACTCGGCCAGGAAGGGGGTTGGTGGAGGCGTCATGTAGCCCGGGTAGGTGTCCTTGTCCGGATCGTCGAAGTCCTCGCCCGGCTCATGGACCTCGGGCTCCGGGTAAGGGTTCACCTGCGCGGCCTGGCGGCCCATCTGCGTCTGGTAAGCCTGCTGTCTGACGCCTGGCGGGCGGGTCACGTTGATGTAATCGGTGGTCCCGGTATTGTCCATCAGGATGTCGTCATAGCCGCTCGCCTGGGTCGCGTCTGGTCTGCGGAAATAGACCTGGGGCGGCTGGGCGATTCCGAGGGGCCCCATGACGGGGTTGGCATTCACCTGCGTGAACGGCTCCCATCTCTTGGTGGACTCGGCCTCGATCTGATTGGAGCGCCACGTCGACATGCCGCCCCGGCCCGTCTTGGTCGAGTCGCTTTCGTCCGTGTAGGCGCGCCAGTCGGCATCCATGGTCATATTTGGATCGTCTGTGCTGATCTGGTTCTGCTTCAGACGGTTGGGATGGCCGCGCACGCGGTTGCTCCCGGTCGGCCCCAACCCGATTCCGCCGTAGGTGGTCGTGGAGCGCGTCACGTCCTCCAGATACGCCGGGCCAGAGGGATGGATATACATGCCCAGGTTGAGATTGGACTGGTTCATGACCAGCGAGGGCGTGTTCGGGTCGCCAAAGGTGAGCGGCAGCGTGGGTGGCGGGGCAAGAAACTGGTTCGCGAAGAGTCCGTACTGCGGCTGACCACTCTGGGTCGTCTGGCCCTGGTGCCAGTAATGGCCGGTGCCCGGTGGCGGCAGCATCGGCTGCGGGATGTTATTCACCCCTTGTGCAGTGCTGGGCAGCTGGTTCGTGGCCGGTTGATAGATCGCGGAGAAGCGCACGTCCTGGGCGAAGCCGTGGGCCGTGTCCATCTCGGTGGCGGGCACGCGCGAGACGAGCGGCGGCTTCACGCTGCCGTTCGGCACCTTGCCGATCTGCATGTGCAGGTAGCTCAACAGGTGTTGTGGCGACTCAAAGATGTAGATGTTGGTGCGGTCGTCATTCAGGGTCAGGAATGCCGCCAGCACGCCTTCTTTTTGAAAAAGATCCTTGATCGCAGGCAACAGAGCCGAGCTACGCGGCAGCGCCTGCGTGCCGACGGTCACAGCACGCTGAACAGGCACGGACGATTTCGTGGCAGGCGCCGACGAGCGGCTGTGGAGGAGCCGTCCGACGGCGGCATTGCCGATCGTCCGCTGCAACGCCATGACGCCATGCAGCGGCGCGGGCGACGACCTGACCCCATTGACCCCAGGTCGCCGCGGCGTCGCTCGCACCTCAGCCGCCCGGACAAGATCGCGGTGGCCTGCCACAGCGACCTTCAACCTAACGTGTGGTGGTTACAGCACGGTTACACGAGGTACTTGTCGAAGTGCCTCGAGTTCCGGGCTGCCGGGACGCGCACGCGTAACGCGAGGCCCCCAAGCAACCGTTGTGTCTACGCAAACTCGTGCGTGGAGGACCTCATATGCGAACCGCACTTCGTATTGCGGTCGCGGTTGGCACGCTACTGGCGATGGCGCTGCCAGCCGCCGGGATCGTGGCCGCCGCGGGCGTTTCGATCTCTCCGAGCAGTGGTGCGATCGGCACCCCGGTCACCGTGAGCGGTAGTGGCTTCAATGCCAACGCAACGGTACAGGTGTTCTTCAATGGCTCGGGCGGTCCGCTCGTCGCGGCCGAGGCCAGCGATGGCTCAGGCAATCTCAACAACCTGACGTTCACGATCCCGAACTTTCCCGCGGGCACGTATCAGATCTTCGCGAGCGACGGGAGCAACAACGCGACGACCAACTTCAGCATAGGGTCGAGCCTCACACTGAGCCCCCGCTCGGGCAACGTTGGTACAGGCGTCAATGTAAGCGGCACTGGGTTCTTTGTTGGCGAGAACGTTGTGGTCGGCTGGGATTCCGCTGGCAATCAAGTGGCCACCGCAACGGCCAACGGTAACGGGGCCTTCAGCGTCAACTTCAGCGCGCCGAGCAGCGGCACCGGCAACCACACCGTCTTCGCCACGGGCCAGTCGAGTGGCCTCCAGCTAAGCTCGACGTTCAACGTGACGGCGAACGCCAACGCGCAGTCGACGGCATGCAACGGCAACAACGACGATCGGCCCGGGAACGGGTTCGGCGACCGCAACCACTGCCACACCGGGCCTCCAGGCCATCAAGGTGATCAGGGAGACCAGGACAACCAGGGCGACCACGGGGACCACGGAGGTGGCAATCATGGGCGCCATGGCGGCAAGGATCAGGGCGAAGACGACTAGCGCCTCGCCTGGTCCTCACACAAGCAGCCGGTCGCACGACACACTACGCTAGCAGGCATGCTCGGTGTGGCCGTGCGACTCGGATACGTGGTCTGGTTCGCGCTGAGTCTGGCGATATCCGGTTCTGCGCCAGGTCTTGCACGCGCCAGCGCGACGACGAACGCGGATGCTCCACCGGAGCCGGTCGATTCTCACCTGATCTACGCCGCTCAAAATGACGGCACCATCCATATCTATGACATCGACCACCAGCATGCCGAGCTGAAAGTCATCAGAGTTTTCGGCTGCTGCGCGGACGTGCGCGGAATAGCTGCGGCTTCACCTACCCACCGGCTGTACGTGATGTACAACCGGGAGAGCGAGGGGCACGTGGCATCCATCGATCTGATTTCAGGTCAGGTGATATGGGACCGCGTGCTGCATACCCCTGGCGTGGACCGCGGCAACCTGACTCCAGACGGCAACACGCTTTATCTCCCCACATGGGAGGAGGATGCTGCCGCCGGTTATGAGCTGGTTGTCGATGCCGACACCGGAACCGAGCGAGCCAGAGTACCGCTGCCACCACGCAGCCACGACACGCTTGTGAGTCTTGACGGAGCGCGCGTGTTCATGGAGACGAAGTCGCCGACCGCGAGTCTCTCAGTGGTCGATACCGCCTCGAACCAGGTGATTCAGGTTGTTGGTGGCTATTGCTGCAGTGGCGTCTTGGGCCCGTTCTCGATCAACGGGACCGGAACCAGGGTGGTCAACGACGTGAACGACTATGCCGGGTTTCAGCTGGCAGACGTCGGCTCGGGTCGAGTGACGGACTCGGTTCCGTTTGCGTCGGGATCTGGCGGTCACGGCATTGCCTGGACGCCGGATGAGACTCAGGTGTGGGTAAACGACGGCGGCATGCCAGACGTGCACGTATTCGATATGCGGGCTACGCCACCCTCAGAGCTGCGCCTCGTGCCTGTATCCAATGTGCCGCACTGGATCACGTTCAGTATTGATGGCCGGTTCGCATACGTAGCCGGCCGCAAAGGCAGCCAGGACGTCACGGATGTGATCGATGCCTCCACGTACCAGCGCGTGACCAGCCTGGGGCCGTCTGAGGATCTTCTGGAAATCGACCTCGTCGCGGGGTCGCCCGCGGCCGTAGGCAACCAGTTCGGAATCGGGCGCATAACGAGCCCGCCGAGCTAGCCGAGCAGCTCCACCTCGGCGCGAGCCGAACCCGGCTCGCCAGGTGCCACGCCGGCCGTGTGTATCCTGAGTCGTTCTTGTGGTCAGGCAAGCCGGCCGTTGCCAGCGAAGCGAGTTGGTCGAGGAGTCGTGCCGAACGGCCAGCGTGCCCGGGTCTCTCGGTACGAGCAGATTCGGCAGAGACAGAGTTGTGTCCTGCCGGCGACTTGGAAGGCTGCCATCGGATGTGACAGGCTCGTGCCGTTGAGCCGAGCCCGACCATGTTGCCAGTCTGCCCATCTCGTCTGGGCAACCGCTGGCGTTGCGCTACTGGCCGCGCTCGCTGCCCGCATCCCGTACTTCGTCCGGTCGGACTTCCCGTTGAATGACGGCGGCCTGTTCGTGGCGATGTCACGCGACCTGCTGGCAGCGCACTTCGTCCTCCCTATGTTCACGACCTACAACTCGGGGGACATCCCGTTCGCGTATCCGCCGCTTGGCTTCTACGTCACGGCCGCCGTCACAGCCATCACCGGCCTGGATGCAATTGCCCTCGCGCGCTGGCTGCCGCTCCTGACGAATCTGGCCACCGTCGTGTGCGTCGTCCCGCTCGCGCTCAGCCTGACGCGTCCGCTCACCGCGGCTCGCATGGCGCCGATCGTGTTTGCGCTGCTGCCTCGAAGCTACCAGTGGCTGATCATGGGCGGCGGTCTGACACGGTCGATTGGCTACCTGTTCGCGGTGGCGTGTGTCTGGCAGGCTGCACGACTGGCCCAATCGCCTGGACTCCGACGTGCCGCTGTCTGCGCTGCGCTGGCAGCGCTGGCGCTCGCGGCGCACCTCGAGGAGGGCCTGTTCGCGCTGTACAGCCTGGGGCTTGTCCTGGTGTGCCTGCGCGGGATCCGTGGCGTGGCCACTTCTGCCGTCATCGGCGTCGCCGCGGCCCTGCTGACTGCGCCATGGTGGGGGACTGTCGTCGCCCAGCACGGCATCGGACCCTTCCAGGCCGCGAGTCTCACCAGCGGCTGGTCGAGCGCAGGGACATTGATCTCCGCGCTGGGCCAGTTTCTGGCCCCGCCGAGCTTGCCGCTGGCCCTGTTGGGAAGCCTGGCCGTGCTCGGCGCCGGCGTGTGCCTGGTTCGGCGTGAACCTTTGCTGCCCATCTGGCTCCTCGCGGTGTTCGTCTTGACTCCGCGCAGCGCCCCCTCAGAAGCAGTACTGCCGCAGGCTTTGCTGGCGAGTGTCGCTATCGCCGACCTTCTCCTGCCCAGGCTTACCGGCGTGCTGAACGAAACCGTTAGCGGCCTCTCGTCAGGATCATCATCGGTCGTGGCGGACTACGTTGGGTGGCTGCGCACGCATAGCGGCCGGCTGCTGACGACGGCGGTGGCACTGGTCGTGCTAAATGGCGCCGTGTACCGTTTCTGGCCGCGCCTGCCGCTCGAGCCGTTTGCGCTCGAGAGCCTGACTCCCGCCGAGCGTGGAGCAATGGCCGAGTTGCGCGGTCAGATCAAGCCGGGCGAACGCGTTCTGGTCCTTTCGGCGACCGAGTCATGGGAAGAAGACATGGCTGGCGAGTGGTTTCCAGTGCTCGCCAGCGGGCAGAGCGTCCTGACGCCTCAGGGAACCGAGTGGTTGCCGGACCAGCTGCACGCCCGCAAGGTGTGCCTGTTTCAAAAGGTTCGCGAGGTTGCGCCGTGGGGCATATCCGAACTGGACACCTGGGCCAGCGAACGCGGGATAATCTTCTCCGACATCTACATCTCGAGAGTGCCGCGCGGTCCGATCGACTGGGGAGCCATGGTCAACTCCGCCGCGAGTTCGCCTGAGTACGAGGTGCTGCTGAACACGCCAGACGCGGCGGTTTTGCGACGGCGTACACCGATTGCGGCGCGCTGGGCCGAGTCAGGCGAGTTCGTCACGGCCACGGATTGCGCTTCGCTTGCCGATCAGCCTGCTGCGACCGTGGCCTCGTTCGATGGCGCCTTCGGGCCGCTCGCGGCCGCGGCTTGGGTGCGCCAGCATCAACAAGCGATACCCGACCGGCCGAGCCTCACGCGCCTGCTCGGCGGCACTGTCAGTCTGCTGCCGGGCATCACTTACCGATGATTGCCCAGTCGTCTCGTCCGAAAGTAGTCGCGCCCGCGGCGATACCGCTGCGAGACGTCGGCATGCTCGGGTTCGTCGCGCTGCTGACGCGACTCGCCATCGTCCTTGCCACACCCAGCTTGCAGGCGGGCGACATGGAGGGCTGGCAACAGACGGCTCGCCGCGTAACACTGGACGGTATCGGTACCGGTTACGCCAGTCTCGATCCGGGCAGCCTGTACCCGCCCGCGTTCTTTTATCCGCTCTGGGCCACCGGACAGCTTTACCGAGTCTGCTGCTCACCGGACTTCACGACAGGCACACGGATGCTGGATGTGCTGATGCGGCTCGCGCCGATTCTGGCCGACTCGCTCGTGGCAGTCCTGGTGTACGCGCTCGCTCGCACATGGACCGACTCTCGCCAGGCGCGATGGGCTGGTTTGTTGTATGCACTCTGTCCAGCCGTGCTGGTCACCGTCGCCCAGCAGGGCATGATCGGCGATCCGTACATCGCTCTCCTCGTCCTTCTGGGGCTGCTGACAGCACTCCGGGGACGCCTCGTGCTATCGGCGTTCTGCCTGACACTGGCTGTCCTCACCAAACCACAGGCGCTTGCCCTGGTCCCGCTGGGCATCGTCGTTCAGCTCAAATGCGGTTCCCCGCGTCAGCGACTGCCCGCGCTCGCGACCGCCGTGCTGACGGCCGTCGCCGTGCTGATCCCCTTCGTCGTGAACGGCACCCTG
>JAFAPL010001113.1 GCA_019247135.1 Chloroflexota bacterium
GCCGAGGTTGCTGAGCGGTATCGCGGCCGCGTGGCGGCGTATCAGATCTGGAACGAGCCCAATCTGACGAGCGAATGGGGCCACCGGGCGCCGGACGCGACTGCCTATGCCGCATTGCTACGCGGCGCAGCCGACCGCATTCGCGCAGTCGACCCCTCAGCCAGGATCGTCATGGCCGCGCTCGCGCCAACGCTGACAGAGAACCAGGACGCGCTGAACGAGCTCATGTACCTGCAACAGCTCTACGACGCGGGTATCCGAGGGTCCTTCGACGTGCTCGCTGTTCAGGCGTACGGGCTGCGCGGCGGACCCGATGACCCACGCGTCGATGTGTCCGACGTGACGTTTTCGCGGCCCGAGCTTGTGCGTCGGGTCATGGAGCGCAACGGCGACGCGGGCACTCCCGTATGGGCCACCGAAGTCGGCTGGAACGTCAACCCTGCCGACTTTCCCGTTCAGCAATTCGGCCGCGTGACTCCAACCCTGCAGGCACGCTACACGGTGCGAGCCTTCGAGCGTGCACGCGAGCAATGGCCGTGGATGCAAGTGATGTGCGTGTGGTTCTGGAAGCGCGCGGACTACACCAACCAGAACGAGGACTGGTTCTGGTTCCGTGTCGCCGACCCGGATTTCTCGTTGCAGCCGGTCTACTACGCCTTGCGCGACGCCTCAGTCACGGCCTGGCGGTAACTGCCTCTTGTTGGCCGCGTTAATTGCACGGTGCCATTGCGCTTCGGGCTGGTCCTTGCGTTGTTGCTGGCCACTGTTGTGCCCGTCCACGCTGATGAGCGCCTGACTGGGCCCAACGGTGCTCCAGCGTTCGTCATCGGTCTCAACTACGAGGGGCCAGCCGACCGTGCCTGGGAAATGTGGCAGGACGACAAGTTCGACGCCGGTCTCGTCGATGCTGACTTCGGCCGCGCCGCCGAAGCTGGCGCAAACAGCTTGCGCATCTTCGTTCAGGGGCCTCTTGTGGTCGATATCGGTGCAGGTCGCTGGGGGAAGCTCGACCAGGTCCTGGATCTCGCGGACAAGCACGGGCTCCGCCTCGTCATTTCCTTACACGACTACGGCGAGCGCGACCTCGGGCGTGTGTCGGCGACGGCGGGCCAGATCGCCCAACACTACCGCGGGCGAGCCGCGATTCTCGCATTCGATGTAAAAAACGAGCCTCGCTTCTGGGATCTCGCAACGACGAAGTACGCGAGCGCGGTGCCGCTGCAGCAGCATGGACTGATCGACGCGCTCGGCGAACGTTTACCACGCGATCAGGTTGCTGACTATCGCGCCAGTCCCGACGGGACGAAGACGGTGCCCGCGTATCTGTCCGACGACGAGGCCTACATTTACGTCAACAACTTGCGCCTGTACCAGGAGATGCTGGCTCAGGCAGCGGACTGGGTCAAAGCCGGCGGATTTCGTGCGACGACGCTGGATTATCTGAAGGACCCCGCTGGCGGGAAGTGGCAGCCACTCCGGAATGCTCTGAACGAGTCGCTTTCGGCGTGGCTGACTCCACAGATTCAGGCCATCCACAATGCCGACCCTGGTCGGCTCGTGACGGCGGATCATGTGGACGCGGTGCTCGCGAGTTTGCCCGCCAACGACGCACTGGACGTGCAGTCGTTTCACCGATATCCGGGCGTGGGCGGGGGTGCGGTGCGGGCGGCGCTCAGCCTGGTGGGTACGCTGCAGAAAGCGCATCCAGGCGCACCCTTCATGTTGAGCGAGTTCGGCTACGCCACCGAGACGCTTGATGCGGATCGTTCGGCCTTGCAAGAGACCGCCATCTGGCTCGGGCTGCTGGCTCAGCATGCTGCCGGCGGGTCCAAGTGGATGCTCAACGACATGCCCCCGGGGTTCAACCTGCGCGAACGGACGCTCGGCGCGTACACGCTGGAGGGCAAGCCGAAGCCGATCGTCGGCGCGACGGCGGCTTTGCGTGAGTACCTGAACGCAACCGGCAGCGCGCCCGGCGACATCAAGATCGAAGACGATCCGGACGTTGGTCTGCGGTACGTGTATCGAGCCAGCGACGCTCTCTTCGCGGGCGGAAAACATGTCGATGCTGGCGCGGTCAGTTTCGATGCAGCCGGGCCCGCGCAGTTGTTCGTGTCGTGGACAGATGCCGGTGCGCCGAAGGTATGGGCGAGCGCGCCGATGCAGGCCTCGGTTGACGTCGGACAGTTGCTTGGAACAGGCAGTGGCGACGTCCGGAAGTTGAACTTGCAGCCAGGCGCGAACGTGCTGCAACTTGCCGCGCCCCAAGCACGAGCGGCGGACTACGACGTGTCGAATGGACACTTCTTCACCCAGGCGAACGGCCATCAGGCTGGCGGGTCGGGGTTCAGCGTGACGGATGTGGATGGGATTCCGTTGTGGACGGCGTTCAACAAACTGGGCGGTGTGGATCTGCTCGGGTATCCGGTCAGCCGCCGTTTCTCCATGGACGGCTTCACGGTCCAGGTGTTCCAAAAGGCCGTGTTGCAGTGGCATCCGGAGCAAAGCCAGTTCGACTTCCTGAACATTTTCGACATGCTGCACGATCGGGGTCGGGACGCCTGGCTGTCCGCGTTTCGTCAGACGCCGCCACCACTCGACAACAAAGCTGACGCAGGCCAGCCCTGGGACAAAGTCGTCGCGCGCCACCTCGGATTGCTCGACAAGGTGCCGGGGCCGTTGAGAGATCGTTTCCTTGCCGATCCAGCTTGGCTGGACCACTACGGGCTGCCTGTCTCGATCCAGGAGTACGACACGTCGATCGTGGTGCGGGCGCAACGCGCCACGCTGCAGTACTGGAAGCAACAGATGCCCTGGGCTGACAAGGGCAGCGTCACGGTCGCCAACGGCGGCGACCTGGCCAAGGAGGCGGGTGTGTTCCCGTGGCTGGCAGTTACGCCCGAGAACGCACCGCGCTGA
>JAFAPL010000412.1 GCA_019247135.1 Chloroflexota bacterium
GCGATCGCGCCGAATGCGCCGATCGGCGCCAGGTACATGATCATTCGAACCATTCCGAACAGCACGTGGCCGAGTTCGTCGATCAGGCCGATCATCTGCCGCCCGCGCTCACCCAGACGCGCGAGCGCCGCGCCAAACAGAATCGAAAACAGCAGCACTTGCAGGATGTCGCCGTTCGTGAATGCGCCGACCGCGGTCTGAGGGATGATGTTCAGCACGGTCTCGACGGCGCTCAGGTGCTGAGCGCTGGTGGTGTAGGTCTGGATCCCGCTCGTGTCCAGCGCGTTGGGGTCGACGTTCATGCCGGCGCCCGGCCGAAGCACGTTGACGACGATCAGACCGATGGCCAGGGCGAGCGTCGTGACGATCTCGAAGTAGGCGATCGTCTTCAGCCCGATGCGGCCGACCTCCTTCATGTCGCCCATCCTGGCCACGCCGACGACGACGGTCGCGAACACGATCGGCGCGATCAGCATCTGAATCAGCTTGATGAAGGCGTCCCCGAGAGGCTTCATCTGGACTGCCAGCCTCGGCGCGACGAGGCCAAACACGACGCCAAGCGCAATCCCGATCAGCACCTGGATGTACAGGTGCTTGTACAGAGGCTTATGCGCGCCGGCGCCCGTCGCGCGAGTAGAGCCGTTCAATGTGCGTCTCAGCGGTGAGACGACGTCCATTACACAGCGCTCCTTTCTCGGCAGACCAGCGGAGTCAGCAGCAGGCGTGCCACTCCGGGCCGGCAGGACTGTCGGACGACCGCCAAGGCGCGTTGAGTAGCCTTGCGTCATGGCTCCGACGACCGACTTCGCGATGTATCAGACGATGCATCGCCAGCCCGAGGATTTGCGCCGTTTGCTCGGCGGCGGCTGGCCTGCCGCACGTGAGGCCGCTGAACGCCTATCAACCGCTCGTCGCGTGTTCACGATCGGGATCGGCACCAGCTATCACGCGGCGCTCGTTGGCGCCTGGCTGCTTCGCGCCGCCGGGTCGGATGCCCGCGCCGTCTCGTCGTTCGATTTTGCTCGCTATCCGGAATCGGTAGTGCTTGGCTCCGACGATGCAGTGGTCGTCATGGCCCACAGCGGTGTCAAGCGATACTCGGCAGAGTCACTGGCGCGAGCAGAAGCCGCTGGCGTGACCCGTATCTCCGTTGGCAGCCTCACGGCAGTTCATGAGGGCTCGCAACAGATTCTGCGTACCGTGGAGCGCGAGCGCTCGGCTGCATTCACGGCGTCCCATCTGGCCGCCATGACCGTCCTGGCCCAGATTGCGACAGAACTCGGTCAAACGCGCGGGGCGACCGCAACAACTGACTTCCGGGCGGCGCTCGATGGCCTGCCGGAGCAAGTCGCTGGCGTCCTGGCGCGCGGCGACGAGGTGCTCCCGATTGCCCGCGAAGCGGTCGGCCAGCGTATCTACGCAGTTGGTGCGGGGCCGAACGAAGCGACTGCCCTGGAAGCCGTGATCAAGGTGCGCGAGGCCGCGCAGGGATGGATCGATGGGCTGGGGCTCGAGCAGTTCCTGCACGGTCCGCTGATCGCGATCAATCAGAGCGACCTGGCCGTGCTGGTAAACGTGCCAGGTCGAGCCACCGAGCGGATCGGGCAGATCGCGCAGGTGCTCAACGGCGTCGGTGCGCGCCTGTGGCTGATCGGGGCGGCAGTCGAGGGCCTGCCCAGCGCGTCCGTATTTCAGCTCACGCCGATCACTGAGTTGATCTCGCCACTGCTGGCGGTCGTACCAGTTCAACTGCTGGCCTATCACATGGCGACGATCAAAGGCATCAACCCGGACATGTTTCGGCGTGACGAACCACGCTACGCCGATGCGCTCGGCCTGCTGAAGTTGTGACGCCGCGCGTCGATGGCCTGGTTCAACAGCGCTGCCAGCGCGTGTCGCGAGTGGAATAGTCCGCGGGCGGAGCGGGTTGAACGCGCTATGCGAGTCCTCGCCATCGCCGGCAGCGTGGCGCGTAATTCTTCCAACTCCCGGCTGCTGCACGCCATGGCGGCAGCCAGTGACTCCGTACACGTTCAGGTCTGGCAGGCTCTCGATCGGCTGCCATACTTCAGACCAGACGCAGAGGGTGATTCAGAGGTCACCTGGCTCAGGCAAGCTGTCTCAGGAGCGGACGCGGTGTGCATCGCCACGCCCGAGTACGCCGGGGGCATGCCCGGTGCTCTCAAGAACGCGCTGGACTGGCTGGTCGGCTCGGGGGAGCTGTACGGCAAGCGCATCGTCGTCATGAGCGCCGCGCCGAGCGAGCAACGCGGCGGCAACGCTCGACGGTGGGTACGAGAGGTCGTCCAGATGCAAGGCGCAGAAGTGCTGGACTCGTTCACGGTCGCGCTCCCGCCAGGAGCGAGCGATCCCCTCGTGGGCGCGGTCGCCGAAACGGCCCTGGCCCGCAGCCTGGGCGCGCTGGTGGTGACTGATGAAGCGCCTCTCGCCCAAGCAGCGCCGCACGCAAAATAGAGTGGAGGGACCCTGATGCCGATCGTCCTCGTGCACGGCAATCCCGAAACGGACGCCATCTGGGACGACCTTCGCCAGCACCTCGGGCGGGATGACGTCGTCGCCCTGTCGCCGCCTGGTTTCGGGGCCCCCGTGCCGGCTGGCTTCGGCGCGACCAGCGACGAGTACGTGGCGTGGCTGGTCGGCGAGCTCGAAGCCATGCCCGGTCCCGTTGACCTGGTGGGCCACGATTGGGGTGGCGGGCACGTCCTCCGTCTGGTGCT
>JAFAPL010000426.1 GCA_019247135.1 Chloroflexota bacterium
TCTGCATGACCTGGGGTCAGCGCGAGCGGGCCCGCGATCTGTACGAGCAGTCCCTGGCGCTCGCTCGGGAACTGGACAACCGTGCTGGCATAGCCATCAGTCTGCGCGAGCTGGGGACACTGTACCGAGAGATCGCCAACTATCAGAAGGCCGGCGAACTCTACCAGCAGTCCCTCGACATCGATCGGGACGTGGGCAACCGTGCCGGGGTGGCATCTACACTCCATCAGCTGGGGATACTGCACCAGATTCAGGGTGAGTACGATCGGGCGCGCGAGCTTTACCGACGATCGCTGGCCATCGACCGAGAGCTCGGCAACCGTGCGGGGGTGGTGGAGAACGTCCGCCAGCTTGGGGTTCTGACAGTGGCCCGCTTCGGTGGACACCTCAGGCGGCGCATCTTCCCACGCGTCAGTGGTCACAACTAGTTTGGTTGGACGGCAGGCGCGTACGTAACCAACACGATCCCCGGTCTACAGGCCCACTCGGCGACGGCCACGCGCATGGAGTCGAGGCGACTGTCCAGCCTGCGAGCCATGTGCAATGCCGAGTCACGTAGCGCGTCGCGTCGACGGTGGGAGGCAAAATGGCTTGGATTTGGCGGGCGAGTGCGGCTATAAGGATGCAGTCCAGGAGGCCGAGAAGACGGTGCACATGCGGGCGTTTGGCTCTCTAACGTTGTTGATCGCGTTGCTCGTCAGCGCGTGCTCGTCAGGGGCGCCTCCGACCGGTCCGTCCTCGGCGGGCGGGCCCACCGCGGCACAGTCGAACGCCGCGCAGACGAACGCTGGACAAACGAACGCTGGACAGCCGAACGCCGCGCCAACCACTTCGAGCCCTGCCAACACGAATGCCACGGGCGCGACGGGCGGCACGCAGCAGGCGTCCGGGCAGCCCGAGCAACGCTCAGCGCAGGCGGGTGGCGATCCTGGCGGCCCTGCCTCGGACGCGCCCGCGGCCCCGATCGTCGCACGCTCGAAGACCACCGGACGACCGATCACCATCGAGGTCTGGCTGACCGACTGGGAGCAGACCACACAGCAACTCTTCAACGACCAGCTCGTCCCGGCGTTCGAGGCAGCCAATCCCGACGCGGCCGTCAACGTCCAGTACCTGGATTGGCGGGTATTCACTGAGAAACTCATCGCGGCGCATGCGGGCGGAGTCCTGCCGGATGTCTATCAGGCTGGCGCGGAGTACGTTGCTCCGCTCGCGACAAAGGGCATGGCGATGGACATCGGCAATTACGTCGATAGCTGGGGTCAGAAAGACGATTTCTACGAGTCCGCCTGGAACACGGTGACGTATCAGGGAAAGACGTACGGCGTTCCCGTGCTGAGCGCGCCGCAGACGCTGATGTATCGCAAGGACATGCTCAGCGCCGCAGGGATCAGCAGCGCGCCGGCCACCTGGGATGACCTGGAGCAGGTAGCCGCCAAAGCCACAACCCGCGACGGCGACAAGTTCACGGTCAGCGGCTTCAATGCTCGGCCGATCTGGCAGCAGTACATGTGGTTTTTGTTTCAGAACGGTGGGGACGTCTTCACGGCGGACGGCCAGGTCGTCGTGAACAGCCCGCAAGCCGTCGAAGCGCTCGACTTCTTTAGCAAGCTGTTCAATCAGGATAAAGTCGCGAGCAAATCCACGATCGCCGCTCCGACTGCCAACGTCGGAGCCATGGCGGCCAACCTGGTCGCGATGCAGCTCGGCAATCAGCTGACGGTGCGCGATTTCCGGGACAACAATCCGTCGCAAGCTGGCAACCTCGTCGTGGCGGATCCCATCACGCGCAAACAGCAAGTCACCACCAACTGGACGGACTGGCTCGCGATCTCGCAGCAGAGCAAGCACGCCGACGCGGCGTGGAAGTTCGTATCGTTCGTCGCCGATCGCGACAATCTGCTGAAGTACAACGAGACGATGTACTTCATTCCGCCGCGCAAATCCTTGCGCACCCAGGGATACATGGCGGATCCGCAGCTGCAGCAGTTCGTCACGATCATGGAAAAGTATGGGCGGACGATCAACACCAATCCAGCTGCGCTCGAGGTGTATCAAACGATTATGCAGAACGCGGTGGACGACGCGGTGTATCAGAAGAAGAGCTCGCAGCAGGCTCTGGACGACGCGGCGAAGAATATTCAGCGAGCGATGCGTCGGTAGATGGATCGGGCATGATGGGGTCCGGGTCGGGGGGTTGACAAAGCCGCGGCACCCCGCCGCCAGTCACTCCCGTTGGAGGCTCCTTCAGGCGGCGACCCCCGCGTACGAGCTTCCGCTCCAGTGAGCTTGGAACATTGTTTGAGGCGCGGCCTGCAGAGCGGAGGCTGGACACTCGCGTCGGCAGGCCGCGGATGACCACGGAGCGGAGCCAGGCGATCGCGGCGTATTTGTTTATTGCGCCAGCGTTCGTGATTTTCTTCGTGTTCACGCTGCTACCAGTCGCGTATGCGTTGTTCTTGTCGTTCACCAATTACGACGTGTTCACGCGCATGGACTGGACCGGCGCGGCCAACTATCAGGACGTGCTCGACGACGAGCTGTTCTGGCGGGCGCTGTGGAACACGTTGACGTACACCGTGTGGAGCATTCCGCTGAGCATGGCCTTCGGTCTCGGCCTGGCATTACTGCTGAACCAGAAGCTGCGCGGGCTCGGGATTTATCGCACGGTCTACTACGTGCCCGTGGTGACGTCGATGGTTGCGGTGGCGATGATCTGGATCCAGCTGTTCGATCCGCTGTATGGGGCGATCTCCAACGCAGTCGAGGCGATCGGCATCAAGGGTGTCGACTGGCTCGGAGATCCGAATCTGGCGATGCCGAGCATCATCGCCGTCAGCGTGTGGAAGGTGATCGGCTGGAACATGTTGATCTACCTGGCGGGACTGCAGGGTATTCCGCAGGCGTTGAAAGAGGCGGCGGCGATTGACGGTGCGAGCCGTTGGCAGGCGTTCCGCGGGGTTACTTTTCCTCTGCTGGCGCCAACCACGTTCTTCATTTTCGTGACGTCGTTGATCGGAGCGTTTCAGGTGTTCGACCAGGTGTACGTGATGACCGGTGGTGGGCCGGCGAATGCGACGACCACGCTCGTGCATCAGATCTATAACGCG
>JAFAPL010000437.1 GCA_019247135.1 Chloroflexota bacterium
GGTGGAGCGGATCAGTGTGCGGATGAAGTCCCGATCGATGCGCATCAGTTTCAGCGGGAACCTGCGAGCCATCAGCCACCATTCGAAGACCATGATGGCGACATGGCACATGACGACGAGAATGACAACCCGGTCGAGTGCGTAACCTGCCGAGAGCAGTAGAAAGACGCCACCGACTTTGAACGCATTTACGGGCACGGTCGCATATGCGATGTAGCGCATCTCTTCGTGAGCCTGAAACACACCCTCGCACACGGCCGATAGGGCGAAAGGCATCAACGCCAACGACAGCAAGAAAACGATCCAGGTGGTGTAGGTCGAGTACTGCATGACCGACGCGAACACCTGGATGAGCAGCAGCGATACGATCGACGATGCGAGCACGATCAAGCTGCAGTTGATGACGTACGCTGGGGTTCGCGCCTTGTCTTTTGCGACCTCTCGCGTGATCAACGTTTTCAGGCCCGCCGCGGCCAGCACCTGGCCCATGTAGAACAGCGTCAACGCGAGGGCCATCTGGCCAAGCTCGAACACGCCCAGATAGCGGGCCACCATGGCGTACAGAGCGAACGTGGCTGCTCGATTCACGACATCGCTGACAAGCAGCGATGCGGCGTTGCGCGCAATGCGGGAAAGCATGAGCATCGATCCTCGATCAGCCGAGCAGTACCAATCGCGCGGGGCGTGCCCTCGACGCTCTGCCCTGGCCCGTCAGTGCGTGTTCGGAAACGGCCGCGCGCTCGGATCGGACCTCCACTCTGCTGATGCATACCAGCAGGGCCGCGCAGACCCAGAGCGTCTGGGTTTGCGCTCGATCATTGAACAGATCCACATTCATATAGACCAGGTGGCCGACCATAGCTGCTGTGAATCCAAGTGCCAGTGCGCCCACGAGACGGTCATTGGTTTGCCAGGCGCGCCAGCCGGCACGTAGTGTCGCGGCCAGAAACCAGAGGAAAGCCACCAGGCCGATGAAGCCGGTCTCTGCCCAGACCAGCAAGTAGTGGTTGTGGACCAGATACAGCCAGTCGCCGCCATAGTCTGAGAAATTCGGGGTGGCGTAGCGCTGCATTGCCAGGACGTAGTTATTGGCTCCAACACCGAGCAGCGGGTGCTCCTCGATGATGCGGAGCGCAAGCTGCATGAGTGGAATGCGCGACGCGGCTGAGCCCTCGTCATATGCAACGAGACGGGTCTCGATCGTGGTCCGGAAGACGAGTCCCACCAGTAGAACGAGACCGATCAGTGCGACGGGGGCTGTAATCGGAAGCCACCCGCGTCGATGTGCGAGAAGGCACATGATGGCAACGGAGATTGCGAATGCGACCCAGCCTCCGCGTGCCAGCGTCAGGATGAGTGCGCCGGCTCCGAGCACGATCGCGAGAAGCGCAAGTCGCTTACGCCAACGCCCGAGCGGCGTCAACAGGACACTTATGGCGGGTGCCAACAGCAAGCTCAGGTAAATCGCGGCCGCGTTTGCGGAGCCAATCGTCCCCCCGATGCGAGACGCCTGACCCTGTGTCAGCGTGCTGAGTGGCACGCGACCAGTAATGGAGGGAATGGAAAAACTCGAACCGCCGAGGCCTTGCGCAACCATGAGCAGGGCTTCGCCCGCGAGTGCAGTCACCAGCACGGTGACCAAGAACACGATGTCCTCGCGCGTTCGGACCACGCTGACCATGTAGAGGTACAGCAAGAACATCTGGGCGATGAGGGCCAGCTGAAAGCTCGCGGCGGTGACGTCTTCGGCGACCAGCATCGACACGGCTACGCAGGCGAGATAGGCAGCACCCGGCAAGCTCGCTCGCCAGGCAGGACGATGTGTCGCGCCAACTCTCCCCAGCAGATTCATGGCCCAGAGCGCATACAGACCCGCCAGCGCGAGCGTCGTGACCGAGATGTCCCAGCCCACCAGACCGCCGAAGTCCGCCAGATCGGGGCGATAGCCCAGGTGCGTGCCCAACAGGAGCGGGGTGTCGAGCAACACCGCGGCTAACAGCACTCGCCGGAGATTTCCACTCAGGACCGCGACCAGTGGACATACAAGGCCAAGAAGGCCTAACTGGAGCATCGGCGAAGGAAGCGCGGTAATCACCAGAGTCGCCGCGCCAAGGCACACGCCGACAGCACTCGCCGCGCGCATGCCCCCACTGGCCTGCATCAGGTGGTCACCTGTGCCAAGGTCTCGGTGACGTGCTCGATCTGGCGTGGGCTCAATTCGGCGTACATCGGCAACGACAGGATCTCGTGTGCGAGCCGCTCGGTGATCGGAAGATCACCATGCACGCAGCCGATCTGAGCATTGGCTTCCTGCAGGTGCACCGGGATTGGATAGTGGATCATCGTCGCGATTCCAGCGCGCGCGAGGACGGCCTGCACCTGGGCTCGGTCGTGACAGTGAATCACGTACAGGTGCCAGACCGCGTCGGCATACTCCGCCTGGGCCGGAGTGGTGACCGCAGTATGCGCTAGCGCGCGGCGGTACATCTCCGCGTGCTCACGGCGTGCGGCATTCCATTCGTCCAGGTAGGGCAGCTTCACACGCAACAGGGCCGCCTGGAGCGAGTCGAGACGGCGGTTGTAGCCGGGCACAACGTGCTCGTACTTCGCCCGTTGGCCATAGTTGCGGAGCGTGCGGACGACATCTGCCAGGCGAGGGTCGTTAGTGACGACCATTCCGCCGTCTCCGTACGCGCCAAGATTTTTCGCCGGATAGAAACTGAAAGCAGCCGCGTCGCCCAGTGATCCCGCCCGTCGGCCCTTGTAGCGAGCGCCATGCGCCTGGCAGGCGTCCTCGATCACGCGCAGCCCGTGCCTGCTCGCCAGATCCAGGATTGGGTCCATGTCGGCGGGTTGGCCGTACAGGTGCACCGGAATAATGGCCGCAGTTCGAGGTGTGATCGCCTGTGCTACACGCCCGACGTCCATCGTGAACGTCTCTGGATCTACGTCGACGAGTACCGGAGTGGCGCCGGTGTAAAAGATCGCCAGGCACGTCGCGATGAACGTGTTCGCGGCGGTGATGACCTCGTCGCCTGGGCCGATGTTGCACGCCCGCAGCGCAAGCTCGAGGGCCGACGTACCCGAATCCACTCCAACTCCGCAGGTTGCGCCGCAATACGCCGCGAACTCGTCTTCGAAGGCTTCGACTTCTCGCCCCAGGATGTAATCCGTAGAGCTGAGCACTTTCCGGCTCGCCTCCTCCAGCTCGCCGGAAATGCTTGCGTATTGCGCCGCCAGGTCAACGAAAGGCACTACCTGCTTGCTTGCCGTGTACGCCGTTGCGACTGATCCAGGCTGCTCCATTGTCGCGGACCTGGCCATTCGAGTGTCCATTGGTAGAGTCTCCTAGCATGACCTTGACGGGCGCTCCCTGGCGCTTGAGCGAGCGGTCGATCGCCTCCATCACTCGCACGACCCGGGCTCCATCCTGACCGCTCGTGAGCGGCGACGCGCCGAGTCTGACGCACTCGATGAAATGAGTGCACTGGTTTCTCAGTGGTTCAGCCACTTCAATTCGTGGACTGATGATGTTTCCGTCACGCACCATCAACCGGTTGTCACCGTAGCCGGCAGGCTCCTGGACGTCAGGGGAAACGCTCTTTTCGAAAATGCGCACCTGCTCCACGTGGTTCAGGTCATTGAACGCGATCCTTTTTTCACTACCCACCACTACCAGCTCACGGACCTTGTTTGGATCGGCCCAGCTCACGTGGATGTGGCCGATGATGCCGCTCGAGTAGCCCAGGCAGATGAACCCAACGTCTTCGCGCGGATTCCGAAGTGCACGAACACCAACTGCACTGACCCAGACCGGCGCGCAGTCGAGCAGATAGTTGAAGATGGCTACGTCGTGCGGTGCGAGGTCCCAGAGCGCATTCACGTCCTCACGAATCGGACCGAGGTTCGTGCGCGACGAGTACAGATAATAGACGCGGCCCACCTCACCCGCCCGGAGGTACTCCTTGATCCTTCGGATGCCGGGGTTGTAGAGAAATGTGTGCCCGACCATCAGTACTAGGTGCCCGAACTCGGCTACGACGCTGAGGTCATCCGCGTCCGCGCCCGTGGTCGCCAGCGGCTTTTCGACAAGCGCGTGCTTGCCCAGCGTGAGGCATCGGCGAGCAATCCGGAAATGGCTCTTTGCTTCCGTGCAGATGACCGCCGCGTCGACGCCCGGTACTGCCAGTGCGTGCTCTACCTCGGTGGTCAGAATGACGCCTGGAAATCGTCGGCCGACCTCTTGCAGGCGCGACGCTTGCTTGTCACACACGACGAGCACGCGTGAGGAAGGCAGTTCGTTGAAGACCCGGACGTAGTTCATTCCCCAGTAGCCGCAACCCAGGACAGCGATACCCAACTGGTCAGTCATACACGCCTCCAATTCATTCCGCGCCGCGTCCCGAGAGGACCGCTGGTACAGTCAACAACAGCAGTCGAATGTCCAACCAGGTTGACCTGGTGTGGACGTATTCGATATCCATTTGCACCATTTGCTCGAAGGGCACCTGGCAGCGCCCTCGCACCTGCCAGATTCCGGTGATGCCTGGCAGCGCAGCCAACCGCTCGTAGTGCCTCTCCTCGTACTCCGACACTTCATACGTCGGCACAGGTCGAGGACCGACGAGGCTCATTTCTCCCTTCAACACGTTCACCAGTTGAGGAAGTTCGTCCAGACTGGTCCTGCGCAGGAGACGACCGAATCGGGTCACACGCCGGTCGTGTGTCAGTTTGAACCTGGAGCCGCTGTCGCTGGCCAGGTCGACTCGCCCCTCGACAAACGCCTTGATGTACTCCTGATGCACGGCGGGGTCTGCGTCATCGACCATTGAGCGGAACTTGTAGACGAGGAATTCGCGGACGTCCCACACAACGTGTCCGCAGCAGAATCTCGGCCTGACGCCAACTCGCCGCTGCGTGAACAACACTGGACCTGACGAATCGAGCTTGATACACACGGCGATGAGGAGGAGCACCGGCCAGAGGCACACAAGCAAAAGCAACGTGAGCGCTACATCCATACTCCGCTTGGATCTGAAGTACAGCTCACTCTGCTTGCCTGGATCG
>JAFAPL010000438.1 GCA_019247135.1 Chloroflexota bacterium
CCCCGACCACTAGCTCGATCGCCCTGCTCTCGGAGTCGACGGGCAGAGCGACGTCGACAAGGCCCGTCCGATCGTCTCGTGGTCCGAGCTCGGAGTCGAGCTTCACCTCGACGGGACGTTCGTCTACGAGCGCATCGTCTGCGCGCAGCACCCGGAGCAGAACCTCGCTTCCGGGGGCAAGCTCACTGGGCTCGCCCGGCGGCAGCGGATTAACGAACTCGAGCGTCCCCTCTTGCCTGGTGAGGTTCACCCTAGCTACAACATGGGTGCGCAACAGAGCGGCAGTTTCACGCTCCGGAGCGGGCGCGGAAGGGAATCTCCGATCGGGCGGGCCTCCGCTGCTCCCCATCGCAACCGTTACCGCGGCCGGCACCGGTCCGGCAGGGAGGGCGTCCTCCGCGGCGAGCCTCGTCTTGACCCCAACATAAGTGTAGTTACTTAGCCACAGTGACGAACAGTAGGTCATCACGTCGTGCCAGCTCATGCCGGGATAGGCAGTTATCGCGATGCCCAGCGCCTGATCGCCGACATCGAAGCCGACGTAGCTCGAGTTGGAGTTGGCAAGCTGCCCGTGCGTGTACGGATAATTCGGATCGTCGCTGGACTCGCTGCATCCAGAGCCAGGATGAAAGCGCCCGAAGGTGTGGCCGAGTTCGTGGCCGCCGTACCAGTCACCATAGGAGCCGTCGAAATCCCAGCCCCAGTTCCCTGGACCAGTTGGTCCGGAAGCAACTGTGCTGGGGTCTGGAGTGGACGGTATCCCAGCCGCGCTTCCTCGCATAAAGAACCCGCCATCGCTCACAATCCCGTAATAATGGGTCCGCTTATCAGTACCGGCAACCACGTCCTGCGCCCGAATCGCCGCCAGCTGTGCGTTGATGTCGCCGCTCGTGAACGGTGCCGGCTTGTTGGTATCGATAGTGCCAGACGACCAGATAACCTGTGCGACCGGGTAGGCCCGGCCCAACCACGACTGCAGGTGCTGCAAATCATTGGCTGTGGCCACGAACGTAGTCAGCGGTGCTGGCGGTGGCTGAATCTGCTGCGTGTAACGAATGGAAAGAACCCGCACGCGAAGCGGATGACTCTCATCGAGAGTGAGCGCCACGGATGTCGCATACGCGACGTGCAAGAGCGCTGACGTAGCCACATCGGTCACCTCGCCGAGGCTGACGGTAAGCTGTCCGCTCGCGAGAACCGCGGATGGAAGGGCGAAATTTAGGCTGAGCCCAACGTCCATCCGCTTCGACGTGGTATCACCAGCCTGCGCCGGATCTAGGAACACGTCCGCAATCGAAGGCACCACAACGGCGCTGCCACCGGCGGGCTGCGCACGCAGCGTCCCTCTAACCGAGATGCCAGGAGAGTTGTAATAGCTCAGATACACCCGGACGACCGTGACTTTGCCGGCGACGAGCGGAACCGAATTGCCGGGCTCCTGGATCGCTTGAGTGACCTCGATCGCGTCCTGCTGCAGAATGTATGGCGCGGGATTGGCCAAGCACGCAGTCAGCTCGTGCTGGACGATGATGAGACGCCTACGCAGTGCGGCGATCTGGCGAAGGACGCCCGGACGAACGCTGGGCGGTACGTCGGGTAGCGCGTCGATTAGATCCTGGATCTCAGAGTCGAGCTCATCGACCTGATCCTGAAGGCGTTGGCATGGACCGGCCATGGCAAATCCCCCTACGGTGCCAGTTGCGCAGCTGACGGCCGAGACAGTCGGCCAGAAGAACGAGGCCTCGCATGGTGCCGCCAGGACCACGAAACCACACGGGCGCCTTAGAGTCAAGCGCGCCGGGCAAGCTCACGAGGAGCGGAATCGGGCCCGAGACGCAGGACCTCAGGGGGCCTACCCGGCGATGGAACGAGCGCGAGCACCTCCAGCAGCCGCTGCACTTGGCCGGCGCTTGGTCCCCGCGGGCCTGCAGATCCACCTGATCCTCGACAACTACGCCACCCACAACCACCCCACGGTCAAGAAATGGCTGACCAAGCACCAGTTGCACTTCACCCCGACCTCTTGCTCGTGGCTGAACATGGTCGAGATCTTCTTCGGCCAGCTCACTGACAAAGCCATCCGCCGCGGGATCTTTCACAGCGTCCCCGATCTCATCGCCGCGATCGAGACCTACCTCGCCGCCCACAACAACGACCCCC
>JAFAPL010000445.1 GCA_019247135.1 Chloroflexota bacterium
AACTGGCCGCTTCCGATGAGACACACCTCGCGCCGGCTTGCGATCCACAGATGATGCCGGAACCATTTGACAGATCGTTGAAGTACGAGCACTATTGCGCCCGTGGCTTCGGCGGGGAGCCTCATGGCCGCACTCGACGGGCGCGGAGTATCCGCGCAGGTGTCGATTCCGTCTGACGTTTACATACTGCTGGATTCTCTGCAGGTCGTCTCTCCATCGCCGCTACCTGCAGCTGGACCAGTCCAGGGCGGCGAAGTCACTCCGGCACCCAACCTGTCCCTGCTGGGCTTCGCGACATTTGCCTTCGACCCGGGCCTGGGCTCTATCCACTTTGATCTCACAAGCGACGCCAGCAGCTTCACAGTCGATCTGAACCCACCGGCCCTCGCATTGCCGGCCAGCCTCGTCCCCGCTCGGTTCGCCGGCGACGCCGACGGCGGTCACCTCGAGGCGTTGCCGGGCACCGCACATGTCGTGTTCACGGATGCTGTTGCGATTCGCGTGAGCGGTTCCCAGAACACCCCCGCTACGGTGAGGCTGGTGCTGGCTGGACAGGATGACGTCGTCGCCAGCGTGAGTCTGCAAGGCGCCGACGGGGTGCTGTTTGGGACCAGTGGTTTCGGGCTCCGCCTGCCGAACGGATTAGTCCTGGACGACTCCGGCACGCAAGTGCCGCCGCCCGCTACGGCACCGCACGACGCGCCGTTTGCCTCCGAAGCACCCGAGTGGCGCGGGATCGCCATCCGCGGCGCGACGCTCTTCCTACCTGCACAGACGCCGCTGCTCGGCAGCACGCCGATCGGCATTGACTTCGAACTTGGCAGCCCCCGGGGCCTGGATGCACGCATCCAGGTTGCGGTGCCGGCACAGACGCCCCGACCTGCCTTTAAGGCCGACATCGAGTGGCACGATCCTACGGCCACCTCGCTTGGGCAGGCCCTACCAACCCTGTTGGAATTGACCACCGAGGTGACGGTTGTCGGGCAAAGCGCGAAGGAACCGGTGAGTGGACAGGCCGTGACCTTGGCGGGCGGGAAGCCGCTACGACTGCGGGGCCGATTCTCGCGCGACCCACAAACAGAAGCGTTGGGATTCGATTTATCAGTCGAAGGCGTCGGAGCCGAGGGTCTCATCGCGGTGTCCGCGGAGTCTGGGGATACGGCGGCAAAAGTGTTCGTGACTGCCGCGGCTCTCGCCACAGCGTTGGTGGCCGACAGTCAGCAGCCGTCGCCCGCCTTCGCCGATGGCAGCGGTGTCGCTCTCCATTTCCTGCTGCTCGCGGCGGCCGCGCTGAGCAGCTATGCCCACAGCGGGCAGGTCGTCGTACATGGTGTCGAAGTTGGAGGCGACGTGCGTGCCCTCGGCGATCAGGTCCACCTGCGCGTCGACTACAGCGTTGATGTCGTCGTAACCACGATTTCATTGGGCGTCATCTCGGTTGAGATGAACCCGGAGGTTCCACTGCGGATTCGGTACCGCGACGTGGCATTGGTACTCAACCTCCCGTTTCAGGGTGTCGACAGCTTCAACGTTTCATTCCATGAGGCATCAGTCGATGTCGAAGACCCTGGAGGCTGGATCGTCAACTCGCCTGGCTCGGTGCTGGATGTGATCGGGACTCGCTCCGGCCACGGCTCCTCCTGGTTCGAGGTCGACCTGCGCTTCGCCCTCGATCTCGGCCTGGTCAAGGTAAGTGGCGCGACGATCCGTGCGTTTTTCGGTAGTGGCCTCGTGCCGAAGCCGAGCCTGCGGGGGTTGGATGCGCAGCTCAATTTGCCAGCGTTCATCACCGGTGAGGGCCTGGCGCAATTCACCCCAGACGGCCTTGATATCGGCCTCGCAGTCAGGCTGCCCGCGCTCGGGCTGGGCGCCATGGGTTTTGTCGGGTACCAGGACCAGGGTCAATTCCGCGAGGTGCTAGTAGACATTGGCGTGGACCTGCCAGCCCCCATCCCACTGGCCAACACTGGCCTGGGCATCTTTGGGCTCAGCGGGCTGTTTGCCATAAACGGCACCCTGCCGGATCCACCGCCGGGCGCAGACCCGATCGATTTTCAACTCCAGTGGCGCCCGAACCCTCCACCCGCACCCCTGCCCCACGCGCACGTGGGTGTGCCGCCGCAGTTGGGCGGGCTCGTCCTGGGCCTGGGCGCCGTGCTGGGTACGGTACCGGACCTCGGCTACGCCTTTAGTACGAAGGCGATGATCGCGGCGGCGTTGCCGGATCTGACCGTCCGCGCCGCGCTGGAGGCTACGTTTATGAACGAGCCTCCCAAGATGGCAGTTTTCAATGACGATCCGTCAACGAGCGACGTCGGCGCCCGGATAATTGGTCTCCTCGTGATCGGGCCGCATGGGATCGACCTGGCGTTGCGCGGGACCTATGACATCCCGGTTCTGCTGCATGTCGTAGTGCCCGTGGCGGCACATTTTTCGTTCGACGATGCGACCGACTGGTTCCTGCACGTCGGCGCGGATGGTTTCGGTCCGTCTGGTGGACCGGCGCGTGGACCCGGCCCGGTTCAGGTAGTGGTCCTACCCGGTCTGCTTAACGAGGGCGCCTCCGGCTACCTGATGCTGCACGGCCATGACCTGCCCAATCTGGGCGGCCTTGGTATGAACCTTTCCGGGTTCAGCGTCGGGTTCGGTTTCGCCATAAATTTCGTGGCCGGCGGCGTGCCCGTGCTGTATGCCGAACTGGATGCTTCGCTGGTGGCCGGCATCGGCACGCACCCCGTCGTGTTTCTCGCCCATGGAACACTTGACGCCTCCCTTCACCTGGGGCCATTTACGTTGGGCGGCATTCAGGTCACCATCGATGCAGAGGTCGGGCCTGGTTCGCATCAATGGCTCTCAGCTGATGTTTGCGGCGAGGTGGATCTGTGGCTGGTAACCCTGCGCGGGTGCATATCACTCACAACGGGCTCCAAAGATCTCAGCGTTCCCGATCCTGGGACATTTCCACTCACCCGCGTCAGCCTGGTGGACGTGGCCGATCGCGAATTGGACGGAGCCGGATCCTTGCAGGACGGCAATCGCGACGGCGCTCCGACCGTCTGGCCGGATGCCGTGCCGGTGCTGGAGTTCAGTACGGGTCCCGACTGCGCGCTCAACTCCGGCTCATTCTTGAACAGTCTCAGTATTCCGGCTGGCGGACGTCGGATCTGGGTAGGTCCGTACGGTGGAACCGGTGTTTATGGCACCGATGAACTCCAGTACACCTACACGCTGACGTCACTCGACCTGGTCCAGGTCGATCCGGCCACGGGCGCCGAGTCGCCGCTCGGCGATCTCCCGGCGCAGTGGCAGCTGCCGCGCCATGGCGATCCTTCGACGGGAAAGGTTGTGCCGGGCGCTCGCGAGCTGGCGCTCCTCACATGGGAGCGGTTGCCCTGGACGCGCAACCTTCTGGATGGCGGCGCAAGCGTACCGGACGACCCGGTCGGCGGGCTCGCCAACGGCTGTCATCAGCACGTTGACCCGACACCAAGCTGGGATCTGGGAATCGACGCCAATCGCGCCAGTGCGAGCCAGCCGTGGAGCATGCCTCCGGAAACTGTGCCACTCCGCATAGCGAGCTCACGCTTTGATGTCAGTCTCGAGACCACATTGCGTGGAGTTCCGGTCACCGCGCAGCTGGTCTACCAGAGCGGGCTTCCGTTTGCCTGGGACCTGGGCGGACCCGCACCGCTCCCGAGCGTCTCATTGGCCCGGCGTACGTTCGGAGGCCACCTGGTGCTGCCGCACGTCGTGGATACGCAAACCGTACCCGACAGCCTGCATAATCAACTCATCGACCAACGCGCAGTCAGTCGGTTAGATTTTGGACCGCCGCTGATCGATGCGCTGGTGTGCATCACCAGTGACGTGAGTCTTCTCGAATTTCTCCACGTCCAGGGAGTGCCGGCCGATGCGTCGGACACGACCGTCGACTGGAACTTCGTGGAGGATGCGGCAGGTCCGAATAACGGCAGGGTGCGCACATATGCACCGGACGATCATGCGCGCGCATGGTTGGCGGTCGAGATCGCGTATCCACCAATTGCAAGCCTCGGCGTGCTCGGGGTGCGTGGTACCACCCCGGCTGCCGTCCAGGCGGCAGCCAATGCCAACGCGGCCAACGAGGCCGCAGCCAAGGCTGACCAGACAGTCGCTGCGACCGTACCGCCCAAATTGCGTGATTTGCTGCAGCCTGGCAGCCTCTACAAGCTCACCGTTGGACTCACTTGTATCGGCCAACGTAAAGGCGGCGACTCGAAGACCTTTGGTCCGAAC
>JAFAPL010000456.1 GCA_019247135.1 Chloroflexota bacterium
GTATCGACCAGGATGTGGCGTTTGCGGCCATTCACGCGTTTGGCACCGTCGTAGCCGCGTACACCACCCACACCAGTTGTCCGGACGGACTGGCTGTCGATGATCGCCGCGCTCGGCTCGGCGTTGCGCCCGATACTGGTGCGTAGCTGCTCACGAAGCACGGCGTTCAGGTGCTCCCACGTGCCGTCCAGACGCCACAGGCGGAAATAGTGATAGGCCGTCTGCCAGGCTGGGAACTCGTGCGGGAGCAATCGCCACGCGCAGCCACTGCGCATCACGTAGAAGATCGCGTTCAAGATCTCCCGCAGCGGGTGCAGCCGAGGTCGGCCAACTGTCTTGGCCGGCGGGAGGAGCGGGTCCAGGCGAGCGAATTCAGCGTCAGTGAGGTCGGTCAGGTACGGTCGCCGTGGGGTCAGACACCGGCCATCCTACCGGCAAAACCGACCAATGTCCCGGTTTTCAGACAGTCTTTAGCTGCATGCCGATGGGCAACTGCTCGCCCACAAACCCAATTGGCACGACGACCACCGGCCACTGTAGCGCGCTGGCGATGAACGTCATTCCCCCCAAAGGGGACTGCCCTCGATCTCCGAGCAACACCGGCGGAAACGTCCAGACCGGCAACGCCAGTCCGTCGACTCGCGCCAACTCCATGGCCGAACCGAAAGCGTCGCGGTAGCGCTGCTCGTCCTTACGTCCCTGGATCGTCTCAGGATCGTCCTCCGGCGCGAGCGCCACGGCGGCAATTTCGGCGATGCGCGCGGAGTGCAGTGGGTGCACACGCTTGCCATGCGGCGCATCGCGGAGTTCCGCCACGCGCTTGATCGGAAACGCTGTGCCCTCGTACGCAAAGAATCGCTCCCAGTCGGCTTTCGTCGTGGCAGCCGTCTGGGGCGGACGAGGGAAATCCTCGAAACCGGGCAGGCGCACGTCCTCCACGACCTCCGCACCGGCCCTACGCAGATCTGCGACAGTGGCCTCGAACAGCGTGGCCACGCGCGCATCGGCTCCGTCCCCCAGACGGAACGCCTGGCGGAAGATGCCGATGCGGCCACCGCGCAATCCGTCACCTTGCAGGAACGCCGTGTATGTCTGCGGTATGTGTCCAGCGGCGAGTGCGGTGCGAGAATCGAATGGATCTATTCCGGCGAGCACGTCCAGGAGTCGCGCGGCGTCCTCCACGCTGCGAGTCATCGGACCTGGAGTGTCGCGCTGGCTGTCCAGGGGCGCCATGCCGGTGCGGCTCACCAGGCCGACCGTTGGCCGAATGCCGACCAGGTTGTTGATTGATGCCGGTGCGCGCACGCTGCCGCCGGTGTCTGTTCCAACGCCTACGGTCCCGAAATTCGCTGCAACCGCAACCCCTGTTCCCCCCGACGAGCCGCCGCTCGCGTACGCCAGGTTGTACGGATTGCGCGTGAACCCCGCCAGGACCGAATTGATGTTGTCAGCCAGACCCATCGCCAGCTCCGAAAGCGAAGCTTTCGCAATCACAATGGCGCCGGCGCTCCGCAGCCGCTCGGTGACAAATGCGTCTCGCGTCGGGACGAACTCTTGGAACAAGCGAACGCCGGAGGTGGTCGGCATGTCGCGCGTATCCAGGTTGTCTTTCACGATGACCGGGATGCCGTGTAGTGGACCCTCCAGCTCGCGGCTGCTCTGCAGCGCGTCGTCCAGTCGCGCGGCATCATCCAACGCGTTCGGATTGACAGTAATCAGCGAGTTGAGATACGGCCCGCGACGATCGTACGCCTCGATGCGATCCAGGTACGCTCGAGTGATGTCCACAGCGGTAGCGGTCCCCGACCGATAGGCAGCGTGCAACTGAACAATGGTCACCTCTTCGAGCGCTGGCTGCGTCACGAGTCACATTGAAGCCTCCCATCGCCTGATTGTCATTCAGGATCAGGTGAGTACAGCGGTGGGCGGAGCTGACTCGAACCCATGAACCTGGTGGATGCGGCCGGGCAGGAGTGGCCGACTCCCGGGCAGGGCGACATCGAGGTCGCCATCGCCGTCGGCGGTATCTGCGGTTCCGACCTCCACTACGTCCACGACGGCGGCGTTGCCGATTTCAAGCTACGGGAACCGATGACGCTCGGCCACGAGATCGTCGGTCGAATCTCCCGAGTCGGATCCCGTAGCCTTCAATTGCATTCAGTCGGGGGGCCTGGCTTTTAGGCCGCTCCTGGCGCTGCTGCCGAGTACTGAGGGACTCGAACCGCTCAATGATGGGCGGATGCAGGTGTTCAAGCCCGTGCTTATCGCGGTGACCCTGGAGGGCTGCGGCGTAATCCCATTGGAACCACAGCCCTGGTTCCGCCAGCCACGGTCCAAAGCGGCGTCGGTGCCCGGCGCGATACGCCGCTTTGGCCTCGGCGACCGCACGCCGTGGGGTGCGTTCCGAACCCGTGTAGCCCATCGCCTCGAAACTGCGCCGCCCGACGTCGGCGCGGACGCGGCCATGAGTCGCATCAACCCACTCTTCGATCTTTTCGCGAAACGGACCGATCAGCTGATTGCGCGCGCGATGACTCCCCGTCAGATCGTAGGCTGCCAGAATCTCCATGATCGTCTCGGCCTTCTTCACTCACTCCATCTCCTCGGCCGTCACGCTCCTGGTTGACACGATCGCCTGCAACGAGGCTCAGCGACTTCGACGTGCCGCGCCGGCGCGGCACGATGTCAGCACGAGTATATACTCGCACCTGCGGGGAGCCGGACATGCACATCACGTCAACCTGATCCGTCATCTGAAACGCAAGTCCGTCTGCAGTAGCCCCGTACGGAGACCCTTCGATGCCAAGACCTCCCAGACAAGAGACGAATAGGGAACGCGAGCATCCTCGTTGGCCCTCGCTCGAGGAGCAGCTGGAAGCTTCACGCGTCATCCCCGGCAGCGCGCTGGAAAGGCTAATCCGAGAAAACCAGGATTTTGACAGGCTAAGCCCAGACGAGGCGTACGACAAGTTGCGTCTGCCTCCGTGGTTGCGAGTTTATTGGCGCAAACAGCATCCCGAAATTCAACCTGCGCCGGGCGATCCAACGCGGGGCTATCCGCTGGCCTTGAGAGATATCTACATCTGGATGCTCGACCACCAAGACCTTGAGCCGGAGGATGAACCAAAACAGCGGAACGACCATGACGCTTAACAATGTTCGGATTTCGGGTGTTCACCCGGGCGATCCGCGCGAAGAATCCGACATCCGGTATAACTACAACAACCTAAACCAAATCATCTGCGCCTCCACCAAGCTCGGCGGGAATCAACCGATGCACCACTCGGGCAATGGCGGCGTCACTTGGAATACCTCAAGTCTGAGCAGCCGGCCCGGCGACGTTCGGCAGGGCGATCCAACCATCGATTGGACCTCCGACGGGACGGCGTGGTCAGTAACGATCGGCATCAGCGCAACTCTGCGGCTAGTTCTGCGCACCTTTAGCTCGCCGGACGCTGGCGTCACGTGGAACTTCGATTCCGACGTGACCGGCACGCAGACGGCGATGGACAAAGAGGCGCTATGGATCGATCACAGTCCGTCCTCGCCATTTCGAGACAACATGTACCTCATCTGGCACAACGGAGGGCCGTGCTTTGTCGCGGTTCGACAAGGGCCAGGCGGGGCGTGGAATGCACCGCTCCAGATTAGCGGGGCGGAGACCACGGGAACGTCCATTGGCAGCGACATCAAGACGAATGCGGTCGGCGACATCTTCGCCTTTTGGCCGGACACAGGCAGCCAGAACCTCTTCGTGGCCAAGTCTATAGACGGCGGCAACACGTTTGGAGCCCCGGTCACGATCGCCACGACGTTGGGATCCTTTAACATCGGCATCCCGGCGCAAGACAATCGCCGCTGCCTCATTTATCTTTCCGGGGCGGCGTACCGTACGGCCATTCAGAATCATGTGTACGCGGTCTGGATGGATCTTGCGGGTGGAATCGGATGCAATTCATCGGGTAGCGAGCCTGGAAACAACGTCGCATCCACCTGCAAGACGCGCATCTGGTTCGCCCGCTCGACCGATGGCGGCACCACGTGGGACACGCCGCTGCAACTCAACGGGGGACCTGCGCTGAATGACCAGATGTTCCCTCGGTTGGCTCTTGACGACACCACTGGCGTTCTCACCGTGGTCTACTATGACACGATCAATGATCCTGGTCGCCTTAGAGCCGAATTGTGGACACAAGCGTCCTACGATTTTGGCGACACTTGGACAGTGCCAACGCAGGTTGCGACGGCGCAGACCAATGAAACCGTCGCTGGAGCTCAACTCAGCTTCCAATATGGCGACTATATCGGACTGACCGGCCACGGCGGTCGCTTCTTCGCCTGCTGGACCGATCGTCGCAGCGGTGGCGCCGAAGAGATTTGGGGCGCGCTGATACCTGCCTCCACGCTTGTGACCGCTATCCCGGATACCGGTAAATTCGCCGATGTCTGCGCGGGCTCGTTTGCCGATGAGCTGCTGACAATCGTGAACAACGGGCCAAATCTGCTTTCCATCAGCAATATCGTTTCGTCTTCACCCGATTTCGTGGCGCCGAGCGTTCTCTCTTTTCCGATGAACCTGGAGGCCGGCTCATCGGTGAGCGTTGTCATTCGCTTTCAGCCCACGTCAATTGGCCCGAAAGCTGGAACGATCTCGATTTTCAGTAATGACGCGGCCAGCCCGCACACGATATCAGTCTCTGGTCTTTGTCCCGGGCCGCATTTGGCCCTGGCGATCGCGGATTCCGGCAACTTCGGGCATGTATGCACTGGCTCGTTCCGTGATGAGCCGCTCATCCTAAACAACAACGACTTGTGTCGGCTGCTGGTCACGGGAGTCTCTTCTTCTTTAGCGGAGTTCCATGTGCCGCAAGTGCTCTCGTTCCCGTTAACCATCGCTCCGGGGAACTCAGTGGCGCTGCCGATTCGGTTCGAGCCAACCAGCCTTGGCTTAAAAGCCGCCACGATCACTGTGCAGAGCAACGACCCGACGGGTCCGCACACGATCGCCGTGTCGGGGGATGCGCCATCAGGCAAGCTTGCCATCACCGGCTCGCTCCGTTTCGGCGGGGTGAAGGCCTGCTGCCGCGCCGAGCGACCCCTCACCATCTGCAATGTGGGCGACTGCAGCCTGCATGTGACCAGTGTCGCGTTCAAGCGCAAGCGCCACCACTGGAAGTTGGTCAACAATCCGTTCCCCGCCTCACTGCACCCAGGCTCATGCTTGAGCGTGGTCGTTCGATACATTGCAACCGAGAGATTTCCCAGATCGTGTGAGCTGGAAGTCAAGAGCGACGATCCGAACACCCCCGTCAAGACTCTGGATGTGATGGCGTACACAATCTGGGATGACTGCGGTCACGGGCGGTGCGATAAGTGCCACAAGGAGCCGTGTTGCTGTGAACCGCGCGAGGAAGACTGTTTCGATGAGGACGAAGATGAAGACTAGAAGTTCGGCACGCTAAAGGGTCCGGCCATGGCATGTTCGCGACGCGTGTCCGCGGTTGCATGGCGAGCCGCGACGCCAGTTGTCATTGGATCCGCAGAATCTGCACGCGGCAGTGCGGGTATTAGCGACGAGCCTGGTCTGCATGACTGGAGCCGGCCAACGACCTCACGCTGACTCATTTACATGATCCAGCAGCGTGGCCTAGACTGGCGCGGTGGTCCGAGGAGGCTGGGATCGGGTGGTCATCACCAGGTGACGTCGCCGGAGCGCTTAGTGTCGCGGCGGGCCCCCGCAGCCGATGCTGCCCGCAACGGCTCCCATACCGAAGTGGAAGCCGCGGTTCCGTAATGGGCGTCTGGGTGCAGACGACGAACTCGGCGAGAATTGCGATTGCTCAAAGCCCACTCGGCACGCTTTACCACCCGCGCACCCTCCGACAACAACAAGCGCGCTTTGGCTATTTCCTCGTTCTGCCCTGCTTCCTGGTTTTGTGCGCTACCGTCTTTTACCCCATCGCGCAAACATTCATCTACAGCCTGTACACCAACCGGTTGAATCAGCCGTTTCTCGGCACACCATTCGTCGGACTGGCCAATTACGCAACATTGCTGACCCAGCCGGCGTTCTGGAAGGCTGTCGCGCACACGATGGAATACACGTGCATTTCCGTTGCGGGCGAAGTATTGCTGGGGCTGCTGGTTGCGTTGACGGTCAATCAGAACTTCCCTGGCCGTGGTGCCGTCCGCGCGGCGGTGCTGATTCCCTGGTCCTTGCCAGGCATAGTCATCGGACTGTCCTGGGCATGGTTATATCTGGTGCCGTTCGGTGTGCTGAACGACGTCTTGACGCGAATCGGCGTGTTATCGGCACCCTTCAGCTTCCTGGGTGACGCAAATGCGGCGATGTACTCCGTCAGCGTCGCATCGATCTGGCGTCAGACACCGTTCGCCGCACTCATCTTGCTGGCAGGCCTCCAGACGATACCTGCCGAGCTATACGAGGCCGCCAAAATCGACGGCGCCAGCCGACTGCAGCGCCTTGGCTATGTCACGCTGCCTCTGCTGCGCGGCCCACTCCTGGTGGTTCTCATCTTCCGCACGCTCGGTTCCATTCGCACTTTCGACCTGATTTTCGCCATGACGCGCGGCGGACCGATCGACCGTACCGAAACGCTGTCGCTCTACACGTATCGGTTGCTGTTCGGGTTTCTGGATATCGGACTGGGCTCGGCCGCCGCGGTAACGATGGTGATTCTGGCAAGCATCATCTGCTTCATCTACATCAAAGGTATGAAGGTGCGCCTGTACTGATGCCTCCTACATCGCGAGTAGGGGACCGGTTGTTTGTCGGAATAGCAGCAGTGTTCACCCTCGCGTTCGTCGGCTTCTTTCTGTTCCCGTACGCATGGACAGTGACAACCTCAATAAAGCCGCCGGACGATGTTTACGCGATCCCGACGGTGTGGATCCCTTCATACATCTACCTTGGGAACTTTCGCTTCGTCCTCGAGCGCGCATTTGGCGTCAATCTCCTGAACAGCGCGATCGTCGCCACCAGCACTACGTTGTTCGTTCTCTTTCTGGGAACCCTCGGCGCCTACGCGCTCGCACGTATCCAGTTCTGGGGCCGCGCCATTATCCTGCTGGCGGTCCTCAGCGTCTCGATGTTCCCAGACGTATCGGTTATCTCAGCGTTGTTCATGTGGCTGCGGCAGTGGGGCCTGCTCAACACGTTTGAGGCCCTGATTCTCCCGTACACCTCATTCGCGCTGCCGTTCACTGTCTGGGCGCTGACGAACTTCTTCCGCGAAGTGCCTTGGGAACTGGAAGAAGCTGCGCTGATTGATGGCTGCACGTACCTCGGGGCGCTGCGGAAAATCATCCTGCCGTTGGCCGCGCCGGGACTCGTCACATGCGGAATCCTCGTCTTCATCTCCGCATGGAACGAGTTTTTGTTTGCGTACACGTTTGTGTCAACAGACGCGGCGCGCACTGTGCCGGTCCGCATTTTCATGTTCCAGGGTGAGTTCGAATCACCGTGGGGGCAGATATCGGCCGCCTCGACCCTCGTTACGCTACCGCTCATCGTTCTTGTGCTCGTGTTTCAACGCCGAATTGTCCAGGGGCTCACAGCGGGCGCCCTCAAAGGCTGATTTCACCAGGTCGGGGAGGTCATCGAGCGAACATGTTCGGGCAGACAACAACTCAACGCGTATCGCGACGGTGGTTCCTAGGCGCGATGGTATCACTTGGGTCGGCGGCGGGAGTCGGCGTGCTTGCCGCCTGCTCGGCGCCAGCTCCGTCGTCTTCCCCTGCGGGGGCGACGGCGCCTCAGAGTGCGCCCGCGTCCACTGGCAACGTCACTTTGACTGTGATGGGCAGCCCGACGAATGTCACCGAAGCCATGGACAAGCTGTGGAGCGCAGTCGAACAGAAGAACAACATCAAAATCAACTATGTGGAGTCTCCTCAGGTTTCGCAGACCTACCACGACAAGCTCGTGACGATGTTCTCCGCGAAGGATTCCAGCGTCGACATCTTCAACTGCAATGGCACGGTGTGGCCGCCCGAGTTTGCGGCCGCCGGCTGGACCTTGCCACTGGACAAGTACTTCACCGCCTCGGACATGCAGGACCACATGCCCGCGTACAAACAGGCGTTCAGCTACAAAAACGAATTGCACGGCATCGCTCACCTGTACGACGTGGGCATGCTGTACTACCGGAAGGACTTGCTGGACGCGGCTCATCTTCAGCCACCAACCACCTGGGATGAGCTTGTCGCGCAGGCCAAGCAGCTCGGCGCCAATGACCAGCTGGCTGGCCACGCCGCCTCATGGAGTAAAGGTGAGCAGGTCGTCTGCCGTCTGGTTGAATTCATCTACGGCAACGCGGGGCAGATTCTGGACGACAATCAAGCGGTCCAGATTGACTCGCCCGACGCGGTCGATGGTCTGCAGCGCATGGTGGACCTGGTGCAAAAGGACAAGGTCACTCCACTAGCGGCCACGACCTGGGAGACCGGTGATGCGCGCCAGATCTTCACGGAAGGCAAAGCCATTTTCACGATCAACTGGAACTTCGTGTGGGCGCAGGCCCAGGCGACCGGCTCGAAGGTGATCGGCAACGTCGGTGTGGGGCTTGTGCCAAAGATGAAAGCCCCCAAGAGCGCCGCGACGCTCGGTGGCTGGGGTTGGTCGATCAACGCGGCGTCCAAGAATGTCGACGCCTCCGTAGCCGCGATCAAGACCTTGACGGCGCCAGAGCAGATGAAGCTCATGTTCCTCGAGGGCGGCGTGGTTCCTACACGGATCTCGTTGTTCAAGGACGCCGATTTCGTGAAGCAATACCCTCACGCCCAGGTAATGTTGGACATCATCGAAGGCGCCGTTGCGCGACCGCGCCACCCACGCTACCGAGAGATCTCAGAAATCATTCAGACGGAATCGCTGACCGCAATCAATGGACAGAAAAGCCCCAAGCAAGCGGGTTCGGACATCGCCGCGCAGATCAAGCCACTGGTCGCGTGATCGCCCAATCGGAGTCCCACGAGGTCTCATTCGGCGTCGATGCAACATTGTACGTCGAGTTTGTTAGTCCGCGGGTGGTGCGCGCCCGCGCCGCACTACCCGGGGCTACAGCTCCTGGCCAGTCTGTCGCTCTACAACGGGCGGGCCACCCGCCTGTTGTCGACGTGGAACCTGGTCCACCGTGGACTGCGCGCACGTCGGAAATCACAGTGCTGGTTGACACCAGCTCAGGCGGGCTCGAGCTTCAAGACGCCCGCGGCGCAACTTTGCTCCAGACCAGCGGTCGCCATTCACTGAGGTGGGAACCAGCCACAGAGGGTCGCCGCCGCTTCCAGCTGCGCTTCAGACGCGCAACGGAAGAGCACTTCTACGGACTCGGCCAGGCCGGATCGCGGCTCGATCGCGACGGTGTCACGCGTCGCTTGTGGAACAGCCACTATGGTTACGGGCCGGGCTCGGATCTTGCGGTCCCATTCATCATCAGCTCCCGCGGGTACGGGCTCTTCTTCGACAATTCATGGGACTCCGAGGTGGCGATTGGCCGCAGCGATGGCGGCAACCTGCTCGTGTATACGGCGGAAGGCGGGGATCTCGATTGCTACTTTGTGTACGGACCTGATCCGAAGACGATCCTGGCGGAATATGCCGCACTAACTGGACTTCCTCCGTTGCCACCGAAGTGGGCGTTGGGTTACATCCAGTCGACGCGCCACTTCGAGAGTCCTGAAGAGATCGTGGAGCTCGCCGCGACGCTCCGCGAGAAGCGATTTCCATGCGACGCCATCGTTTTTCTCAGCACGTATGGCAGCGACATGGGCATCAACAACGGCGTGGGCACCCTCGACTTTCACCCAGACTTATGGGCCAACTCCGCCGCTCTGCTGCGTGAACTCGAGGAACGCAACCTTCACGTCGTCTGGCACGAGTACCCTGTGCTTGGGCCGAGGTCTCCCTTATTTGAAGAGGCGCAACAGCGCGGGTACCTGGTCGAAACCTCCGGTCCGCGCAATAGCACAATGTTCAGCGATGGCCAGCACTTCGTCGACTTCACGAACTCCGATGCGGCTGAATGGTGGTGGCGGATGCACCAGCCGTTGGTCGACGCTGGGATCGACGGTTGGTGGCTCGACGGTGGTGAAGGTCCACCCTCGGACCTCGTTGTGCAGGGAGGCCCGGGTGCGGCCGTCCACAACGTCTTCGACTTCAATCGTCAACGCGCATTTCACGATGGCGAGTCGCGCTCGCGCCCAGGCGTTCGGCCGTGGCTGCTATGCCGGTCCGGTTACGCTGGTATGCAGCGCCTCGGGGCTGGGACGTGGTCCGGCGACATTGGCAATACCTTCGACGTGCTGGAGTCGCAGCTCGCGCTTGGACTCTCGACGGCCATGTCGGCCATTCCGTATTGGGGCACGGATATCGGCGGTTTCTTCCATACCGTGCCGGAGTCACCGGAGCTGTTCGCACGCTGGTTTCAGTTTGCCGCGTTCTGTCCAGTCTTCCGTTCGCACGGACGCGGCCTTGGCCTGCGTGGCTGGCGGGAACACCTGCCGTGGGCGCACGGCGCCGAGGTCGAAGCGATCTGCCGCGCGTTCAGCGAGCTGCGCTACCGCTTGCTCCCCTACACGTATTCGCTTGCCCGGGAGGCGTACACGCGCGGTCTGCCGCTGATGCGTCCGCTGATCCTGGAGTTCCCGGATGACCCGAATGCCGTCGACATGAGTTCTGAATACCTCTGGGGCCCGTCAATTCTGGTTGCACCGGTGACTCGTGGGGGTGCCAGACATTGGCCGGTCTACCTGCCGCGAGGCAACTGGTACAACTTCTGGACCGGTGATCGCGTCGAGGGCGGCGGCGGTGTGGAGGTGGATACGCCGCTCGATCGAATGCCGCTGTTCATTCGTGGCGGCGCAATTATCCCGTCTATCGCAGTCCATCAACATGTTGCGGATACGGACGATCGCCTGATCCTAGATGTGTACCCGGAGGGCGAGTCGGCCTTCGTGCTGTACGAGGATGACGGCCAGACCCGCGCCTACGAACAGGACGCCTACACATCGACCAACATTACTTGCTCCGCTTCAACCGACCGCGTCCGGGTGCGCCTCCATGCGACCGGGCAAGGTTACATCGGCAAACCCGCGACACGCCAGTTGACGCTGCGGATGCATCTGCCCGCTCCTCCCCGCGGTGTGGATGTGCGAGGTGCAGTATCCAGCGATAGCCTGTGGTCGCAAGACGGGGAAAACTACCTGCAGGTGAATATGACGTCTACGCACCAGCCGCTCGAGATCGAAGTGGTCTTGTGAACTCGGGACCGCGCGGCCAGCGCTGGTTTCGGCGCGGACTGGACATGTTGCGATAGCTGCACGCTTCGAGGAAGACGCACTGAGCGCCGCTGGCGCGCCATGGGCGAACTCGGGACCATGGACGCAGCTGGAGTGGTGCCAACAGAGCTGATGCGGCCGCGGTGATTGCTTTCAACAACTCGGCATGCTGGTCCCGCACCTGCGCAACCAGTTCCATGTGGCGTTTCCACGTCAGCTCGTCGAGCGCCTCGGAAAGTACAGGCAGCAGGATTGCGCTCGCCCACGCCAACTGGGTTGATTATCACGATTACTGGTCCGGTGTCGAATCGGCCTGGACCTGTTTGCCACGGGGAACTGTCACGCTGCGCACCTCGTGCGATTGGGGCGACGGAGACCGAGACAATTCGTCGAAGGTCCGTCACGAGCTGAGCGTACAGTGCCGCGTATCGTTCATTGAAAGGTTCGATTGCAGCGGCAGTCTCGAAGAAGGATCACCGCAGCGCGTGCTCCACGTGAGCGACCTTCCGATCCATCTTGCGCGAAGGCAACCACTGGACCAGGTCGCGCACGCTGCGACGCAATCCAGCGACGGAATGGCTGTAGGAGTTGATAGCCGGCAGCGAGCCCGTTCATCGCTGTCCAAAACGTCAATGAGCGCATCAGGCTCGTGCGGCAGCTTGTCGAATCGCCCTCGTCGCCACCAATAAGGATCACCTAGCGGAGCAACCTCCACCCGGCATCGGCGCGCCCGCACTTATTACCCGGGCGTTGTATCGGCAATCGAATACCCGGCCTGAAGTGGGTCGCACACCCAGAACCCCCGGGTCTGGCTGTCGGCGCTTCGCCAGATTGGCCCGAGGATGCCGCGAGGGTGCCCTTCGATCCAGCCCGTGCTGGTCACCCGAATCGGCAGCGCCGAATCCGGTCGCCCGACGGCTGCCGCCCCAGCACTGCGCAACACGCGCTGTTCGGATCCCTCGGTGACGAGCAGGATCGTGGGGAAGCTAGCGTAGTCGGCGGCTGCCCGGCCGCTGTCCCGGTAGGCGTGATAGCCGGCCCACTTGGCCGCGTAATCGCGGGCGCTCTCCGTTCCGCGGTCGTATTCCAAGAAGAAGCCGAGCTCGTGGCCGCGTACGCGGCACACGCCATAACCATCCGGGCGACAGCGGCCTCTCATTGAGGCGGCGGCGTTATCCCAGCGGATCAAACCGTCGCCAGGGCTCCGGCTCAAAGCCACGTGCAGGGCGACGAAGACCGCGTGCGTCCCTAGCGTGTGCGCCATCGTACGCACGAGTGGCCAGCCCGTGCGGGTTGGCTCCTCCGGTCCGCCGCCTGCCAATCCGTGCAGACGCTGCGCTCGCCGCAGCGCGACTGCTGAGACCGCCGTTCCGGGCTTCGACCTACGAGACGTTGATCGGGCTGCTGGCATGTACCGGCCTGGGTGTGAGTGAAGCAATCCGGCTGGACCGTGACGACGTCGATTAGGAAAAACGGGATTCTGATCGTACGCACGAGCAAGTTCGGCAAGTCGCGCGGCGTTGCTCTGTATCCAAGCACCATGGCTGCGCTGCAAACGTACGTTCGTCAGCGCGATCAGCTGCATCCGTGTTTGGCAACTCCAAGCTTCTTTGTGAACACGCGGGCGACCAGTCTGGCGTACCGAACCGTCAACTGCACGTTCGTTGGTTTGGTGAAGCAGGCCAGATCGGGCCGTCTGTGGCCGATGGCCACCTACGTCTGCACGACTTGCGCCACAGCTTCGCCGTCCAGACGCTCCTCCAGTGGTATCGCGCCGGCGGTGACGTGCAGGTCAAGTTGCCGCTGCTGTCAACCTACCTCGGGCACATCGACCCCAAGTCCACGTACTGGTACCTCTCGGCGGCACCAGAACTGCTTGCCGAAGCCGGTGCTCGTCTCCAGCACGCCGTCGAGGTGCAGCCATGACGTCGTTGGCTCCCACCCGCCAAGCCTTCTTTACCGAACGGCTCATCAGCCAGCGACGAGCCAGCCCGTTCACAGTGGAAGCCTACCGCGACACCTTCCGGCTGTTGCTGGCTTTCATCTACCAGCACAACGGCAAGGCGCCCTCTGTACTCGGCATCGACGATCTCGACGCCACAATCATCGGCTCGTTCCTCGACCATCTGGAGCAGGGTCGAGGCAACACCGTCCGCACTCGGAATGCGCGCCTGGCGGCCCTACACTCTTTCTTCCGGTTCCCGTCGTTCCGCCATCCTGAACATGCCGGGCTGATCCAACGCGTGCTGGCGATCCCACCGAAACGCTACGACCGTGCGCTGGTCACCTTCCTGACGCGAGTGGAGGTCGACGCCCTGGTCGCTGCACCCGAGCGTTCGAGGTGGACCGGACGTCCCGATTACGCACTATTGGTGCTCGTTGTGCAGACTGGCCTCCGCGTCTCGGAACTGGCCAGGCTGAATTGCCAGGACGTCGATCTGGACGCCGGCGCGCATATACGTTGTCATGGCAAAGGCCGCAAAGAACGTATTACACCTTTGACCGCTCAGACCGTCGCACTCCTGCGCGTTTGGATGCAAGAACGCTGCGGCCAGCTTGAAGAAGCCTTGTTCCCACCAGTCGCGGCAGACGGCTCAGCACCGACGCGATTGCGTTCTTGGTCGGCAAATACTCGGCACTGGCGAAACACAGCTGCCCACCCCTCCGCTCCAAGCAGGTTTCGCCGCATGTGCTTCGTCACAGTTGTGCCATGCAGTTGCTCCAAGCTGGTGTGGACACGTCAGTAAT
The DNA here is from genome assembly GCA_019247135.1 of Chloroflexota bacterium. The sequence goes on from JAFAPL010000456.1 coordinate 14,047, forward strand.
CGCGCTATGGCTTGGCCACGAACACATTCAGACGACCCAGATCTACCTGCACGCCGATCTCTCACTCAAACAGCGTGCGTTGGCCCGCACTGCTCCGTCGTCACTCCAGGCGCCAGGACGGTACCGCCCGCCAGACAGCCTGCTCGATTTCCTGGAGAACCTGTGATTATGCCGAGCATGCAGCCGGACCAGCAGTTCATCCCGCCTCGCACTTCGGCATAATCCCATCCTCGGGATAAATCGCCGACGATGCGTGCGCGCGTTTGCACAAAGCCAGCGGTGGGTTGCCGCGCGCGCTCAACAATGCCGCCATTGCCGCGCTGATCGCCGCCGCGGCCGACGGCAAAGCGCTGGTCGACGACGAGTGCGCCAGGAAAGCGGTCACCGAACTCAACCGCGATCGCGATTGAGCACCAGCCCATCAATCAGCTGATCCGCGTGCAAGGTGTTGATGAACATCATCACCATCGGCCTGCCAATCGGCTCAAGACGCGCGCTCGGCGGCCGGCGTGGCAGTCCGATACCCACACAACTGTTCCAGGCGGTGTTCCAACACAACGCTTTCCTTGCGGGACGTTGTATTTATAGCATCATCGAGGGCGCCGATTATGCTGTCTACTTTCGCGTCGTCAGGGAGGTCACTACTGGCCAGATCCATTAGCTTCCGTATCTGTTTGTCGTCACCCGTCAAGCACACTGTCAAACGCACTGACAAGAGGTACTTGTCGAGTCCATGGCGCTGCCACTTAGCGAGGTCCGTTCTCATCGTACCCAATGCGGACCGGATGCTCATCCACAAAATAACGTTGTTCTTCGAGGTCAGCAGTATTTGCCACCATGCTTTGAGCACGAGCGACCTGCGCTTCACCCTCTCGAGTCTTGCATAGCTGAATTTCGCGAGTCGTTCCGCACTCAACCGAGGAGAGTCGTGCACTCCCATGAGGTCTGACCGGTAATGTTGAACGGCGAGTGCGCGTGTGAATACCAGCTCCTGCTCCTTCCGGTCAGGTGTGCGCATAGCACTCAGTACCAGACTTCGCCGCTCCTGGATCAGCGGAGCATCCAGATCTCGGCAATGCTTCATGAGCCGGCTTAGTCGACAGAGACTACTCAACGTAAATCGTCCATTGAATAGAACTGTTACTTCCGGCGAAACAGCTTCTGCCGGCACGTAAGTAAAAACAGCCCTCGTGGTGGCCCACCACGCCGCTATCCCTCCGCCAACAACCCAGGCCACAGTCAGCACCACCTTACTGTCGGTGGGCTCATCGGAGAGCCACACTGCGATTAGCCCCACTACGGCCGCGACAATCAAGCCCGCCCGGGTGAAGACACGCGCCTCGTTCAAAAGAGCAACCGCACTTTGCAGCTGCTCCCCCAGGTGCGCTTGATCCTGCAACATTGCCGGTGGAGCGGGCACTACCCACCAGTACGCGAAGCCTATCAGTGCGGCCAGGAGTGCAAGTACACCCAAGATAACCATCCAAGTCCGATCGGACGGGTTATCAGCGAAACCCACACTGGCGAGTAGGGAAAAGGCAATGGCCAGCCACGCCAGAGCCAGGCCTCGCAGTCCTTCCGCCGTAGCTTCAGCGGCCAGACGGTCTCGTTCGTCGACAGCGGCCAACGGAGATGCAGCACCTTTCGTAGAGGCGGATACGCAGCCCGGTGGGAACGGCGAGCTTTCCAACTTGGTATCCATGTACGAAGCGCTCCCTCAGCAACTTCAAACCTCAACAGCGTGATCATCATCATATCGTGTTCGACCCTCACGAGCCTCCGTGGAATTCCGTGGACATTCTCGGCACCGCGGCGCGTGCAGACGCATCTGGACGGACTCGAGGAACTCATTGATCAACTCGGGCGATTGCGGGCCTACCTGGGGCGATCAAAGAACTCCGTGATCGCGGCAGCCACGTCGTGAGGTCGGATCATCGCCGGTAGGTGGCCGCTTCCATCAAGGACAACCAATTTGGTGTTCGGGATAAGCGAGGATAGATACTGCATAGCCGCGGTTGTGACAAACGTGTCTTTCTCACCATGAATGATGAGCGTTGGAATTGTTATTTGGCTCAGGGCCGCGACGAAGTCGTCATCAGCCGCCGGCGCGATCGCGTTCAGGCGGTCGGCTGCCGTCGGCTCCGCTCGCAGCAAGAAATGATGCCCCCATCGCCGGATGTGCTCCACATCAGGTTCTGGCGTACACTGTTCGATAAACCAACGCATTCGGGCGGCGTGATCCTCACCAGGCCAAGTTGATGGTGGTCGACGCGGGGGCGGCGGGCCGGCGTCAGGAGGGCGTACGCCCGCAGCCCCGTTCATGAGGACCAGTCCCTCAAATCGCGTGGGGTCGCGAAGCACGGCCCGCGCGGTGAACCCGGTACCGGCGGAGAAGCCGCCCAGCACACAGCGGTCGATTGCCAGCGCATCCATCACTCGGAAGATGTCGTCCAGCAGCGCTTCTTCTGTTATTTCCTCTACAGGAACAGTCGTCTCGCCCGCACCGCGATGATCGAACGACGCGACGCGCCAGTTCTTACTCATCACCTCCAGCGTGGGCAGCCAGTCCTCGTAAGTGCCAATCCAGCCGCTGTGTGTGAAAAAGGTGCGCGGACCGGATCCGAAATCGACTGTAAAAAAGCGATGCCCCGCAATCTGCTTGAACATTCACACTCCTATGCTCAGGGCCTGCAAAATGGTTGCATCGCGCCAACCACTCGCGTCGGATGCCGATCTCGACTCCGCCTGACGACGGCGCTACGCGCGTGCGTTCACGACCAGCGGATCGGCGTATTTCACTTCGCCGCCAAGTCGCTCTGGCGGGCCAGCGAGGTCCGACCCGACGAGCTCCATCAGTTTGGGGCCGAATTGCCGTCAGGCCCTGGTCTGCATCTGACGGGCTCGCCCAGAACGTGATCGCTACCGTCTCGCGCTCACCCGCCTGGACTTCAACGTATCCCTGATAGCCGCGCTGGCTCTTGAGCAACGGAACGAGCACTCGTTCATTGACCTCGAAATCTCGTGGCTCCACTGCTCGGGCGAACCGAAACTTTGCGATGGATGCATGCATATCCAACTCCTCCCTGTTGACTGCCACCGGGCGCGATTCTACAGAGCCGTACGGGCCAGGTGTTGGCTCAGGGTTGAGACATTGGTGCGCCTGCGGTAGCCGTCTAGACTGGAACGCGTTCTGGGGCCAATCTGCGGCGGAAATCACGGTGCGCAGCGAAGACCACACGAATCCATGAGTTGGTCCTGAAATCACCACTCGCACCGAGCGGGAGGGAGCGGACGCTTGCTCGAATTTGCCAAAGTTGATCCGGTCGCCGGTTCGAGCCCCGTTCCCCGCTTATAGAACATTAGTTCTGACGCATTGTCGAGGGCGCGGGGTCAAGCCTGCGTGATCCTCAGATCGCCTCCGCGAGGCCGGTTGAATCGTTCGCTGAAGATGACCGCGAGTCTGCAAGGGGGATACAACACGCCGATGGCGAGCATCGACTCAGCAGGGGTCCCAATCCACTACGAGGTCATTGGTGAGGGCCCGCCCATCGTTCTGGTACACGGGGTCTTGTCTAGCCTCGAGGCCCTCTGGGACAACACGGGTTGGATCGATTTCCTTGTAGCGTTGGGGCGCACCGTCGTGGGACTGGACTGTCGTGGCCACGGTCTCAGCGGCAAACCGCACAACCCCGATGCCTATGAAGGTAATCAGATGGCCGACGACGTCCTCGCCGTTATGGATGCCATCTCGATAGAGCGCGGGGATCTGATGGGCTATTCGATGGGTGGCAAGCTTGCCATCAATCTGCTCACGCGCTTTCCCAATCGCTTCAACTCGGTCATCGTCGGTGGCGCTGGCTTACCACTTGTCTCAGACGCGCCGATGCGTCCGGTGGTCGCAGCGGCGCTTTCGGCAGATGACACTTCGACGATCAGAGACACAACGGCGATGTGGATGCGGAATTATGCTGAAAGCCGGCCGCACGACCCTCTCAGCCTTGCCGGTCTCGACAATGATTTGAAGGCACTCAGTGCCTGTTATGGACGCTATTTCCGAGACCTCGAAAAACTCGACGAAACTGCACTGCGGACGGTGAGCGTGCCTGTTCTGGTCGTCGTTGGAGACCAGGATGACGAGCTCCCCTTCGCGCAACAATTGGCCGAAACTGTGCCTGGCGCTCAACTTCTTGTACTGGCTGGTGAAGATCACCCCAGCGCGATACGCGCGCAGCATTTCAAGGATGCAGTGGCAGCGTTCCTAACAACGCAGCACTCAGTCAGCCTAACCTGACTGCCATTCCAGTTACGATCCCAGGCTAGAGCTGCTTCTCGTTACACGCAAACTTGTCCTCATCGGCTATTCCATGGTGCTCCATACGATCCAGACAACGAATCCACTACGAGGAAAGCGAACAGCCTCCATTAGCCCGCACTGGCGTTAACATTGTCCGCAAGCCTGGTTTCTCGGGCGGCGTTGCAATATCCCCGTCGATGAGCAAGCGCGGCTGCGGCTCGAGGCCGGCACGCATGCGCACCGACGTATCGGAGGGCGGACTGACCTTGTCCGGGCCAGTGACCAGATCAGGGTGGTCCTGCTTGCCGTCATGGCCGTTCTCGCGATCGTCGCCTGTTTCGTGGCCATCCGAGGAGGCGTGTAGTGCTGCTGGTCACCCTGGTCCTCCTGTTCGTGATCTGCGCAGGAACCTATGTTGGACTGGCGACCTGGAGCCGGCACGAGCGGCAACGGCTGGGCCTCCGCGGCGGCCGCGTCACGGCAGCCGACGACTCGCGCCTCGGCTCAGCCACGCTGCGATCCGAGCGACTGGGCCTCGTGGCCCGGCCAGACCACGTTCTCAACGTGCATGGGATGCCCATCCCGGTGGAGCAGAAGCCGTCGGCGCAGCGCGTGTGGCCGTCGCACACGCTTCAGGTCAGCGCGCAGTGCGCCCTGCTCGAAGAGACGTCTGGCGTGCGACCGACGCACGCGCTGCTGGTGCTCGCGAACGGGCAGCAGCACGAGGTCGCGTTTACGCCCGAGCGAGAGCAAGAGTTGCTCGACACGATGCAGCGAATGCGCAACATCCTG
>JAFAPL010000002.1 GCA_019247135.1 Chloroflexota bacterium
CCGCCCGCGCATCCTTTTTGCTCAGCGTAAATTCAAAGCGTCACGTGGACCGTCACGTGGGGCGTCACGCGGCTGAGAAATGTGCTAAATCTTTGTAAAATCCGCGATTCAACGGTCCCATAGCGAAGCCAGCAGCGCATCCACCGATGAAGCCGCCGCCGGTGTACGCCAGACGGCGTGCGACGGCTCGTCAACCTGACCGGGTATAAAGGCGCAGCGGTTGTCACGATCGAACAGTCCCTGGACGGATTCTGGCAGAAATCGAGTCAGCTGCGCGAAATGGTGTGCGTCGCCCAGGCCGCGCGGACGGCGGTAGAAGCGCAGCGGAAAATAGACGTACAGCATGTCCCGCGCCCGGGTCAGCGCGACGTAGAACAGCCGGCGCTCCTCTTCGATCGACTCCACGTCGCCCGTAGACATGTCGGACGGGAACATGCCGTCGGCGGCGTGGATGACGTGCACGACCTCCCACTCGCCGCCCTTGGCGGAGTGGACGGTGCTCAGAATCAGATAATCCTCGTCCAGGAGCGGCGGCCCAGCGAGATCGCTCGTGGAAGAAGGTGGGTCCAGCGCGAGCTCGCTGAGGAAACGTCCGCGCGAGGTGTGCGTGGCCGCGAGTGCTTCGAGCTGTTCGATATCGGCGAGTCGGGCGGACGGGCTGCTGTAGCGTCGCTCGAAGATCGGCTCGCAGAAGCGGCGGATGCGAGCAATCTCGACGGCCGGGGCTGCACCCGCGCCGATGCAGTCGTGCAAGGCTTCGCGTAGCTCGGAAAAGGACACCGCGGCGGCGTCGGGAACGGGTGGCGGCGTGTCGATGAGCTGCTGCAACGGCGCGGAGTCGAGCGAGCGGACGCCAATCGACTGCATAATGGCGCGCGCGCTGGCTGGACCGATCCCGTCCAGCAGTTGGAGGACGCGGAACCAGCTGACCTCGTCGCGCGGATTTTCCAGCACGCGCATGATCGACAGCACGTCTTTGACGTGAGCGGATTCGAGAAATTTCAGGCCGCCGTATTTCACGAACGGAATGTTGCGACGGGTGAGCTCGAGCTCCAGCAGATCACTGTGATGTCCGGAGCGAAAGAGGACCACCTGCTGACGGAGCGGCGTCCCCTGCTCGCGGTAATCGAGAATTCGGTGACAGACGAGCTGCGATTGATCGGCTTCGTCGGCGCAGGTCGAGAGGACAGGACGCGCGCCGCCCGGACGGACGGGCCAGAGGGACTTCGGAAAACGCTCCCGTGCGAGAGCGATCACGGCGTTCGAGGCGTCCAGAATGGGTCGAGTGGAGCGATAGTTTTGCTCCAGCGTAATGCGTCTGGCACCTGGAAACTGGCGCGGAAAGTCCAGGATGTTGCGCACGCTCGCGCTGCGAAAGGAATAGATGGCCTGCGCGTCGTCGCCGACGACCATCAGGTTCCGATTTTCGCGTCGAAGAGACTGGAGGATTTCCGCCTGGAGCGGATTGGTGTCCTGATATTCGTCAACCAGAACGTGGTCGAATTGAGCGGCTGCCTGGGTGCCGGACGGCGTCTCGCCCATGGCTCGCCAGAACAGCAACAAGTCGTCGTAGTCGAGGAGATTCTGGTCGCGTTTGCGGCGGGTGTAGTCGGCGAAGATGGAGCGAATACCGTCGCCTTCTTCGGTGCACCACGGGAACGCGCTCTCCAGGATGTCGCTCAGCGGACACGCGGCATTGACCATGCGCGAGTAAATGGACACCAGCGTGTCCTTGCGCGGAAAGCGCCGCGAGTGCTGGACGCGTTGCTCGCCACGAATCAAGTCCATGAGGTCGGCCATGTCGGCCTGGTCGAGGACGCTGAAGTCGGGTGAGACGCCTAGCGGCCGACCGTACAGGCGGAGCAGGCGGTTGCCCATGGCGTGGAACGTGCCTCCCCAGACCTTTTGCGCGCGATTGGCTCCGATCAGACGGTCGGCGCGGCTGAGCATCTCGCGCGCGGCGCGTCGTGAAAAGGTGAGGAGCAGGATGCGCTCGGGCGCGACGCCCTGATCGATGAGCCAGGCGACACGACAGGCAAGCGTCCACGTCTTGCCGGTGCCCGCGCCGGCGATGACGAGGACTGGACCGTCGCCGCAGGTGACGGCCTCGCGCTGGCTCGGGTTGAGCGAATCCTTCCAGCCGCTCGCCTGGCCGAACACGTGTTCGAGTATACGCTCTTCGCAGGTCCGCCGGAAGAGCCGTCGGTGTCGCGGGCAAGAACTGGATGGGTGGTTGTCGTCCGCGGCGGAGGGACTTGACATGGTGGAGTACGGTGCGTCGCGTGCTGCTGGGTTTGCTGGGCCTCGTGCTCGGCGGCTACCTCGCTTTCGCACCCGCGGCAACCGTCCTGGACGTGCCGTATCGGAACCAGTTAGACGGCTCCGCGTACGAGTTCTCGAATTGCGGACCGGCTGCGCTTTCGATGGTGCTCGCGTATTACGGTGTGGACGCGTCGCCGTGGGAGCTGCGGGTCCAGTCCATGCGCGTCCAGCACACGTGGGTGGACGATGAGGGCGGCTATTCGAACAGCTACGGGGTGTTCGCATACAACCTGGCGACAGTGGCGCGGAACTACGGTGTGCGCACCGAAGGCTTGTGGACGTACGAGGGCAGCCGGATCGACCAATTGCGCCAGTGGAGCGCGGACGACGTTCGACGCCAAATCAGCTGGGGCCGGCCGGTGATTGTCCAGGTGAAGTACCGCGCGCTTCCGTCGCACAGCGGCTCGCATGCTTCGGCGGACCACTTCATCGTGGTGCGTGGCATGGACGGGTCCGGGTTTGTCTATAGCGATCCGATGGGATTCGATAGGAGCGCGGAATTGCAGCGCATCAGTGAGTCCGATCTGTTCGGCGCCATGGATCGAGCGGCAACGCAGCGCACGGGCTTCGCGGTGGCCTTGCGCGGCTAAAACGCCGCGGGCGCGGCCGGCTTGTTGGTCCTGCCCGGGTCCAATCCGGCGGCTCCCCGCCTCGACTTCTCAGGTGCATGAATGGGTGACTTCAGGCAGGATTCTGCGCCGTGCTGGCCCACCATTACCTTGAGTACGGCCTGAGCGATAGGCTTGGGTCCTCGACCCGCCGTGCGGGGTATGGCTTGGCCCACATGTTGAGCGTGATCAGGGGTGTGTTGTCGCCGCGTACGGTTGGTGGGCAGATCGTCTATAGGGAACTGCCAGGCATGGCGGTGTAATGCGGGTGCGGCGCTCCACCAAGGGGCGAGACAACTCAGCGCGATGGGAGTCGAGATGGCGGCAGCAGGGGCGGTGTTCCTGGGTGTTGACGTCGGCAAGACGGCGCATTATGGCGTGGCGGTCGACGCGCGCGGCACGGTCCTGAGGCAATGGCGCATCGGCAATGATGAACCGTCGCTGCGGCGCGCGGTGCGATGGGCCAAGCAGCGCAACGCGGCGGTCATTGTTGACCAGCTGGGTGGCCTGGCCACGCTGCTCCTGCGCCTGTGCTGGGATCACCAGGTGCCTACCGCGTACTTGTATGGCAGCGCCATGGCGCATGCTCGCGACTTCTATGCCGGTGAAGGCAAGAGCGATGCGCAGGATGCTTTCGTGCTGGCGGACGTGGCTCGAGCTCATCCGAACCGGGTGGCCTGGCTGGAGCCGACCCCAGACGCACACGCGGAGCTCGCGCTGTTGTGCAGCCACGGCGAGGATCTGACCGCCGACATCAACCGCCTGACGAATCGGCTGCGAATGTTGCTGGCGACGTACAGTCCGGACCTGGAGCGTGCCTTCGGCGAGCGGGTGGTGAGCCAGGCCAGCCTGGGTTTACTGCAGCACTATCCCAGTCGCGAGGCACTGATTGGCGCTGGATCAGAGCGGGTGGCCGCGGTGCTCAAAGAACTTGGTGCGATGGAGGCGGTGGTGTTTGCACAGCATGTGTTGACGGCGGCGCGGGCGCAGACGGTGACTCTTGGCGGAGCGGCCCGAGCTGAGCAGCTCGTCAAGAGCTGGCGCAGCAGCTAAGCCAGGTGCTGCTTCGGCGCGAAGCGCTGGACAAGGACATTGCCGCACTTTTTTTCGCTCGACCCGAGGCAGCGATCCTGGTCAGCTTGCCAGGGATTGGGCCGCGCCTCGGAGCACGGATCCTGAATGAGCTGGGGCACGTACGGCGGTTTCCATCGGCAGCTCATCTGGCGTCGTATGCGGGACTGGGACCTGCGTCATGGCGCTCGGGCACATCACTGCACCATGACGCGGTCCGACATTTTGGCAATCAACGTCTGAAGAACGCACTCTTCCAAGCAGCGTTCGCCAGCTTGCCGCACACGCCCTCACGCGCCTACTACGACCGCAAACGCCAGGAAGGCAAGAACCACCGCCAGGCGACCCTGTGTTTGGCCCGCCGCCGCCTCGACGTGTTGTACGCCATGCTGATCCGCGGCGAGCCGTACCGGCCACACACGCCGGAACGACAACCGCAGGCAGCCTGACCCCTTGACACTGGAGATAGGGACACACCCCCCACCCGCCGCCCTCCAGGATAGGTAGCTAGCGTCACGTGGAGCGTCACGTGAGGCGTCACTTGGGGGGCAGCGACCTGGGAATTGAGAAAACTGCGGCCGCGGCCGACGCAGGTGCAGAATGCTCGCGACGCATGAGCGAACTGAGTTTTTCTGATTCGAGCGCGGGTGTGCCCGATTTCGTCGACGGGGACGCGCTGCTGCTGGTCGACCCACAGAACGATTTCTGCCTGGGCGGGTCGCTGCCGGTGGCTGAGGGCCACCGGGTCATGTCGGTCCTGTCAGCCTGGGCCGAGGCGGCCGACGTTGCCGGCGTGCCGATCTTTGTCACGCGCGACTGGCATCCACCGCGGACCACGCACTTCAAGGACTTCGGCGGTGTGTGGCCGCCGCATTGTGTCCAGGGCACGCGCGGCGCCGAGTTCCATCCCGATCTGCGACTCCCCAGTAGCGTCCGGATCGTCTCGAAGGGCATGGGCGAGACCGAGGACGCCTATTCAGCGTTTCATGCGCGCGACAAGTCGGAACGACCACTCGCGACCTTGCTAGGTGAGGCCGGCGTGGAGCACCTGTACGTGATGGGATTGGCGACCGATTACTGCGTCAAGGAGAGTGCGTTGGGAGGACTCGAAAACGGCTTTCGGGTGACGGTCGTGGCGCGCGGCATGCGGGCAGTCAATCTGCAGCCCAGCGATGGCGATGCAGCGGTCGAGGCGATGCGGTCGGCGGGGGCGCGCGTGCTGTAGCGGCTCTACACACGGGGGCGGACTCTCTTTGCGCAAGGGCTGCTGCGCGGCGCCGCCGGCACGGCCGACGGGAGCGATTTGGACAGTTGCTCGAGCCAGCGGCAGCCTTTGGGAGCGGCAGTTGATCCGCCGGCAGGTGTCGATCTGCCGGGCGGCAGGTTGGCGAGGCGGCAGTGTGTTCAGGCGCCCAGGGCTGAGTCCCATTGGCGGGCGGCGATGTGGGGCGGCAGACGACCTTTTTCGAGGCGGCGGGACGGAATGAGAAAGCTGTATTCGAGGAGCATCTTGTCCAGGGCGGCGGCCTCGCGAAGATAGCGCTCACGCGCGCGTACGCGATCTGCCGGCGGCATCGAGCGCGCCGATTCGGCCAGCTTTCTCAGGCGTTCCTCCGCGACTTCGATCTCACGCCCGAGGGCGATCCATGGCAGCGTCTCGCCGGCTTGCTTCAGAACGTGATACGCCAACGCCCACTCGCCGCCGCCCCAGGAATCGCGCGGCAGAGGTTTGCCGCGGCCGGGCAAGGCGTCGAAATCACCGCGCTCCTGGGCCTCGCGGATCTGCTTGTCGACTGCACTCTCCCACTGGTGCAGTTTTCTCGGCTGAGAAGGAGTCGGGCGGTCGGGCATGCTCTGATTTCAGGATAGCCAGCGACCGCCCGTGACGAGCGGTGTTTTTCTAGCCTCGGCGGATGCCTTCGCCGAGAGCATCTACCAGGCGCGACAGCTGCTCTTCGGTCGAGATCAGCGGCGGCGCCATGCAGATCGTGTTGTTCACCCTCCGCGGCACGATCCCGTTCTGGACGCAGCGTTCGATAACCCGACCGGCGAGGCCGACGGCGTTGTCGTAGAAGGCGCTGCCGGTCGCGTTCGGGTCGACCAGCTCGACGGCCGCCATCATGCCGATCCCGCGTACTTCCCCGACGTTCGGCATCGGCTCGAGCTGCGTGCGGAGCAGGTTCTGGAACCATCGACCGACGCGCGCGGCGCGGTCGACCAGCCCTTCACGCTCGATGATCGCCACGTTGGCGAGGCCCACCGCGCAGCAGGCGGCGTGACCCGAATATGTCGCCGCATGCATGAACTTCAGGTCCGCCGGCGCGCCGTTGATCGCGTCCTGCACCTTGTGGCTCACCATCACGCCCCCCAGCGGCAGGTAGGCACTCGTGATGCCTTTGGCGAACGACATCATGTCCGGTTGGACGTTCCAGTGATCGAGCGCGAACCATTTGCCTGTACGACCGAAGCCGGTGATGACTTCGTCCGCGATCAGCAGGACGTTGTGGCGGTCGGCGATCTGACGCAACTTCGGCCAGTAGTCGTCGGGCGGGACGATCACGCCGCCGGCGCCCTGCACGGGCTCGCCCAGAATCGCGGCCACGGTATCGGGGCCTTGCTCGATCAGCGTTTGCTCGAGCTCGGCGGCGTAGTCGTGCTCGTTGGGCGCGGTACACGGACGCGGTCCGCCTTCGCCCTCCAGCTCGCAGCGGAAACGATACGGACCGATGGCCTGGATGAAGTTCGGCACGAGCGGGGCGAACATGCGGTGATAGGCAGGCAGCCCTGTCGCGCTCGCGGCGGCCATGGTGACCCCGTGGTAGCCCCAGCGGCGGGAAATGATCTTCACCTTGTCGGGCTTGCCCTGGACTTTCCAGTAGAAGCGCGCGGTCTTGAAGGCGGACTCGTTGGATTCCGCGCCGCCGGTGGTGAAGTAGACGGCCGAGAGGTTCGGGTAGGCGATCTCGCTCAGCTTTTCAGCCAGGCGCGTCGACGGGACGTTGACGAAGCCGACGTAGTTGTTGTTGAAGGCGAGGGTCGACATCTGGTCGGCCGCGGCCTGGGCGAGCTCGCTACGACCGTGCCCGACGTGGACGTTCCACAGGCCGGAAAGTGCGTCGAAGTAGCGTTTCCCGGAGGCATCGATGATTTCCGCGCCTTCGCCCTTGACCACGACCATAGGATGGGCGTGATCGTTGGGATGAAAGAGTGGGTGAATCAGGTGGGCGCGGTCGGCCTCGAGCAGCCGGTCGACGTCGACGTCGTGCGTTGGGGCTGAAGTCGGAGCCTGAACCATCGAATACACCTCGACCGCGAGAGTTTTGGCAGTGTATCGCTTCCCGGCTCGAGCGTCCCTCTTGGCGGGCTCGGCAGGACCGGTGACGCGTAACATGTCCGCGCGAAGTCGAAGCGGTTCGTGTCGCCAACTTAACTCATTCTTAACCTCTTGACTTCACGGTAGCGCGCCCGTTCCAATGCCATGAGCGGACTGGTTGATTTCCCAGGGAGGGGTCCATTGTGATTGGACGCATAAGTTATCGAAGAATGGCCTTTGCGACCTTTGCGGCCGCGTGTATGGCGCTGTCAACCGGGTTGACCGGCTTTGCGCAAGGCGCGCCGCCGACACTCGGGTCGTGGCAGGCGGGACCTGACGCCAAGGGTTCGAACACCTTTATCGGCCGTATCGAGACGCCTACGCGCGGACAGCACGTATCCGAAGCGGCGAACCTGCTCGTCAGCGGCTGGGCAGCCGACACGACGGCGCAGGGCTGGGCCGGCATCAGCGGGGTCGACGTCTACAACGCCCCGAAGGACAAGGGTGGCACCAAGGTGGCCAGTGGCATGGTGGGTCTGAACCGGCCTGACGTCGCCGACGCACTGGGTGGCTTCGGCACCGCGGGCTTCACCGCCGTCATTCCGGCGAGCACAATGGCCTCCATTGCCGGCGTTGGCCCCCTGTACGTCTACATCAACACGCCCAACAAGGGCAGTTGGTACAAGACTGTGATCATCAACGCGACGGTCGGTGCGACGCTGGCATTCCCGACGGACCCGGTGGTTGGGTTCCTGCGGCCGATCGACGGCGAGATCATCTCGCAGAAGCAGGTCACACAGAAGTACTCGCTGTACGGCTTCGCGCTGGATCGCAACGGGATCACCGATCCGAACAACCAGACGCTGGGTCCATCGAACACGGGTATCGGTAGCGTGCAGATCTACGTCGACGGCATGCGGGGCGACCCGAATGCTCTGTCGCTCGGTCCAGCGGGTCTCTCGGCAGGCGTCCTGGTGAACAACCGGACCACTCCAGGCCCGGGCGCACCGGCCATCATCCCGAACAAGTCGTACATCGGCTTTGGCTTCGGCCCACAGTACGTGTTCGCACAGTGGTCGATCGCGACCAACCCGTCGCTGTTCGCGGCTGAGCACCAGCACACCGCGTACGCCTACGCGCAGTCGTCGATCACTGGTCGGACGAGCGTTGCGCAGGTGACCTTCTTTGTGAAGGGTGGCAACAAGGTCCTCAACCCGTAAGTCTCTTGTAGTCCGAGCGAGGCCGGCCTGCCGTGATACGGCGCGCCGGCCTTTTTCGTTGTCGGGATGATGTTCAGCGACTACGGCGCGGAGACGTACGGACAGCGAATCGCAGGGTTCTACGACACGTGGGTGGCACCCGTGGTCGAGGGAACAACCGAGGTTGCCGCGGCGTTTCTGGCCGATCTGGCCGGCGACGGTGCCGCGCTAGAGTTGGGGATTGGCACGGGGCGTATCGCGTTGCCGCTCGCGCGGCGCGGCGTGCACGTGCAGGGCATCGATGCGTCCGAAGCGATGGTCGCTCGGCTGCGCGAAAAGCCGGGCGGGACCGATATTCAGGTACACATCGGGGATTTCGCAGACGTACGGGTGGACGAGCAGTTCCGCCTGGTGTATGTCGTCTTCAACACGTTCTTCGCCCTGCTGACGCAGTCAGACCAGGTGCGCTGTTTTCACAACGTGGCGGCCCACCTCGCGGACGCCGGTAAGTTTGTCATCGAGGCATTCGTGCCAGACCCGACGCTGTTCGACCGCGGCCAACGGGTCAGTGCGACGCGAGTCGAGATGGAGCGGATTCAGCTGGACGTCACGCGGCACGACAGCGCGTCGCAGCAGGTGACCTCGCAGCACGTGCTGATTGGGCGCGAGGGGATCACGCTCTTGCCCGTGCAGATGCGGTACGCGTGGCCAAGCGAGCTGGACCTGATGGGGCAGATGGCGGGCTTGCGGCTCGAGGGCCGCTACGCTGGCTGGCAACTGGAGGCGTTTAGCTCGGCCAGCGCGGGGCATGTATCGGTGTACGTGCGGGGCTAGCGCACTGGTCACGCCGATCTTTCTCTCAGGCGAGGCATCAACTTCGCGGGGTGGCGGTCCGTCCGACGTCAGGCGCGGGCAGGCATCACTGCGCCGGCTGGCGCGATTGGTTGTGGAGGTCAGGCGCGCGCCAGGAATGCGTCGATGAGACGCCGCGCGATGCTCAGCTTGCCCGGCAGCTTCGGCAACTCGCCCCGCCGACTGAACCAGGCGGCTTCGGCGATCTCGTCATCCTGAGGACGGATTTCGCCCCCTGTGTACTGGGCGGTGAAGCCGATCATCAACTGGTGCGGAAACGGCCACGGCTGGCTGCCGAAATAGCGAATGTCATCGATCTGGAGCCCAACCTCCTCGTGGACCTCGCGGCTCACGGCCTCTTCGAGTGACTCGCCCGGCTCCACGAACCCCGCCAGCACGCTGAAAAATCCGTCGGCGAACGCACGGTTGCGGGCGAGCAAGAACTCGTCCTCGCCGCGTTGAATGAGCATGATCACGGCTGGACTGAGTCGCGGGAAGCTGAGCAGGCCGCACTGCGGGCAGAGTTTGGCGCGTTCCGCGGGGGCGTTGACGGTCGGAGCGCCGCAGCGGCCGCAGAAGCGGTGCGTCTGGTCCCATACGAGGATCTGCGCGGCGCGACCGGCGATCGCGTACTCGTCCTCCGAGAGCCGACCGAACAGCGCGCGCAGGCCGTCGAGCGCCAGACCTTCAGGTGGTTCCAGGTCTTCCGGCAGGTTGACGGCGTAGCAGTCGAGATCGCCGAGTCGGCCGAGGTAATGGCCGGCTTCGAAGTCCGCGCCGAGCTGCGCCAGCTCGGCGTAGTCGGGCAGCGCGGTCGTGTCGCCTTGCGGACGCACGAGCAGCCGGTCGCCGCGGAAGGCGAACCAGGTCGTGCCGGCGGGCTGCGACTCGGTCGGCGGTCGCAGCCCTGAGATGAAGAGCGTCCTGCGCGATTCGATCACAACCGAGACGCAGTCCTCGAAAAAAGGTTAGCGCGAAAGTGCTCGAGGCACGCTTTGTTCACGCGGACAGTCAGGCGGGCGTCGTTGCGCGTTCCAGGTAACCGTGCAGCGTGATGAAGAACGGGGCCGGCCAGGCGGCCGGATCGTGTGGCGCAAACCCGAGCGCTTCGGCGGCCGGCGCGAGCGCGGCTGCCCTGGCGTCTGGCTGGCGTGGATCGAGTCCGGAGACGCGCGCCGATGCTTCCACCAGTCGGTCATGCATGGCGAGGCTCTCGCGTAGCGCGCGCTCGACGTTATCGCGGCCGTCGAGCACAGACTCGAGTGGCGTGCCGTCGGCCAACCGGAAGCGATGGCCCATATGCAGGCGCTTCGGGCGAACGTCCTCTAAGAGACGGCGCTGGCTCGCCTGATACGCGATGGGATCGACGTACAACGGCATGCCGGCGGAGCCGCACACCTGGACGCTGTCGCCGGTGAAGGCCCAATCGAGACCGTCGATGACGAAGGATGAGGAGCCCGGGGAGTGTCCCGGCGTATGCACGACCTCGACCGTGACGTCGCCGCCGAGGCTGATGCGTTCGCCGCCATGCAGCTCGCGATCCGCGGCGAGCTCGCCGGACAAATTCTCCATCAGCAGCGCGTCCTGTTTGGCCAGCGAGTCGGGGTCGTCCAGATAGCGGAACCGAAGCGCCTGATACCCGTCTGGTCGCATGTGAGCGCGTTTGCTTCCGAGGAGCTCGCGATCGTCGGCGTGAAGGGCGAGCTGGACGTCGTCCGCTGCCAGAGATCGAGCCGAATGGGCGCCGCCGATGTGATCCCAATGCCCGTGGGTGGCCAGAATCCAGCGGACGTTCTTCAAGCTCAGGCCGAGTGCATTCAAGGCTGGCTCGATCGAGGCGCCGGGCGAAGCCGCCACGCCCGTATCGACGAGGGCAGGCTGCGGCGCGTCGATGTAATACACGTAGACGACGCCCCCAGTTGGGCCAAACGTGCACGGCACCGGAATGATGCGCGGCTCAGTGGGCATAGCCCGGCGAGTGTACTGCGCACCTATGCCGGTAACGCGGGCAGGCATCTGGCGCGGGTAGCCAAAGCGGCGCTTAACATTGCTCGCCATGCCGTCGGCCGGAGGCGACAAGAATGGCGGCGCCGAACGGTCGGGCGTGTGTACGTGGTATCTCCGCCACGTCGACGTCTTTCGCAGTATGACCGCACATGAGGCGGACGATCTCGCGCACGCGATGTCTGTGCGACGACTCCGCGCAGGTCACCTGATCGTTGGACCAGATCCGCGGCCGGAATGGGTGTACCTGTTGCGTGACGGCAGGGTGCGACTGTTTCAGCGCCGCGCGCGGGGCGAGATCACGGTCGATCAACTCGAGTCGGGCCACCTGTTCGGGGTGACGGCGCTGTTTGGGGCTGGCACGGAGCTGCTGGCTCGAGCGGAGACGGACGTCGAGTTGTGCGCGGTCGAAGGCGGGCGCTTTCTGCAGGTGGCGTCGCATTGGCCGGCGACCCTGCTCGAGGTGGCGGTGCGGCTGGGCTTCCGCTTGCCGTCGGGGACGGAGCAGCTGGAGCGGATGAGTCCCACGGGAACGCGTGCGCGTCTGGCGGGGGTGTTACACGCCTTGGCGCGGGATGCGACCGAGACACAGCCGGGCGGCGGGCTGCGGCTGCGTGGGGTGCCGCGGCATGCGGAGCTGGCACGACAGATTGGGGCCAGCCGGGAGACGGTGACGCGGATGCTGGCGCGGCTCGAAGAGGATGGGTATATCCGCCGTTTTGGGCGGCAGATCGTGGTGCCGGATCGGCGGCGGTTGGCGGAGGATTTTGATCTGCGCGACTAGCGGCGACGATGCCGAAGTAGAGGCGAAGAATTGGGGGTGAAACCCCCTATGTCCCCGCGGCGAGCAGGGCGGAGGATTTCGAGCTTCGTGACCAGGGAGTCTTCGGCCGCTCGGGGCGCGGGCTTGCACAACAGGCGCGCGGCGCGAGGCACAATGATCGGCACGAGGATGACGATTCTCACGCGGACACCACCGGCGGCACATATTCGTCTTGCTTATGGCAGCCACGACCTGCAATTCGGCGACCTGCGCCTGCCGGATCGACCGCCGCCATGGCCCGTCACGATCGTCATCCACGGCGGCTTCTGGCGGGCTCGGTACGACCTCGAACACATCGGCCACTTGTGCGCCGCGCTGACCGAGCAAGCGGGTACCGCTACCTGGAGCCTCGAGTACCGGCGCGTCGGGCAACCCGGTGGTGGCTGGCCGGGAACGCTCCAGGACGTGGCCGCCGGAACGAATTTCGTCAGTCAGCTGGCGTCGGAGTACCCGTTCGACCTGGAGCGGACGGTAACCATCGGGCATTCCGCGGGCGGACAGCTGGCGCTG
>JAFAPL010000416.1 GCA_019247135.1 Chloroflexota bacterium
TCACCATTGAGCATTTCGTTCTCGACGATATGCTGAGCCAGCGCGGCGTACTCCTCGGGTCGACCCAGCCGTGATGGAAACGGCACCTGCTCGCCAAGCGAAATGCGGGCCGGCTCAGGTAGCGACCCGAGCAGCGGCGTATCGAAAATGCCAGGCGCGATCGTCACCACGCGGATGCCGTCGCGCGCCAGGTCGCGTGCAATCGGCAAGGTCATCCCCACGATCCCGCCTTTCGAAGCTGAGTACGCGGCCTGTCCAATCTGACCTTCAAAGGCGGCGACCGAGGCCGTATTGACGATCACACCGCGCTCGCCGGTGGTCGATGGCTGATTGGTCGCCATGACGGCCGCCGCCAGCCGAATGGCGTTGAACGTTCCGATCAGGTTGACGTTGACGACGCGCACGAACGCGTCCAGCGCATGCGGACCCTCGCGACCGATGGTGCGCTGGGCGATGCCAATGCCCGCGCAATTGATGAGACCATGCAGAGCATGGAACGTTTCGCGCGCGACGTCGACGGCGCGCTCCATGCTCTCCGGATTGGTGACGTCAGTCTGCTCAAAGCGTGCGTTGGCGCCGATCTCGCGGGCCAGCTCTTGACCCAGGCCCGCGTTTACATCGGCAATGACGACGCTCGCTCCAGCGGATGCGAAACGCCGCGCGCATGCGCCCCCCAGACCAGAGGCGCCGCCGGTAATGACAAAGGTTTGACCTCGAAGTTGCATCGCGCAGCGTATGAAAGCACGCCGCGGCACCTCTCGTTGCGGAGAGCGGCGGAACGGGATCTAAAGCGGAATGATCCCCAAAGATGCCGTCCCACTCAGCAAGGTCACCGTGTACGACTCGCGTTGGCCGAGCTGGTGAGAGGGTCCCGCGAATGGCATGCTGTGCATCGTGGTGACGCCGAACGTATGCACGGCGGCAGAGGAGCCCCTCTGATTCACGAGGTTGACCAAGGGGACCACCAGACTGAATGTCGTTGAACCCACATCGGGCAGTATCGATAGCGTGACGCTCACAAGCGTGCCGAGATCCGGAGTCTCGACCTTTCGGATATCCTGGTCCCCACTGAACGACACCGTTCGATGCGTGTCTTGATAGGTAAGATGCGAAACTCCGCCCGCTCCGCTGGGTAAATAGCTGACGTGAATACCGTGACCGCTGAACTGGTATTGATTGGGCGATGTCAGCTGCACGTCCGTGGACGTTGTGCCTGGAGTCTGAGACTGCGACACAGGTTCCCCCCTCTTTACGCTTGTTGCTATCTACCAGTGCCCGCTCGTTGCCGAGCCTCCCCGCCGATCGAGAGGATACAGCGTTTTACCGCGAGAGTCACGCGTCCGCCCGGCCGGGCGGACGCGCAGGTTGCGTGCGCTGATTCGCCGGCCGTCGACGAACTGAGACAGTAATGGCCGCAGGCCCCCTCTCGCCCGGGCAACTGAACGCGCTGGTCTCCGCGCTGGCGCCAGGTGGCCGCGCTCTGCGCATCCGCCCCTTGCGCGGCGGCATGTCCACAAGTGTTCACCGAGTGCGCCTCGCAAACTCGGTCGACAGTGTGAACGACGTTGTGATCGTCCGATTCGATGCCGACTGGCACCGAGCCGACCCAGACATCGCTCGGTGCGAGTTCAAGCTCCTCCAGGCGCTCGCGCAGACGGACGTGCCGGTAGCGGAACCGCTGTTGGTGGACGATGGGTCGATCTTCGGCTGGCCCACCCTGGTCACGACCCGCCTGCCCGGGCGGACATGGCTGAATCCTCCACCAAGCCACCTCGAGGGCTACATACGCTCCATGGCGAATCTGCTCGTCCGCGTACACAGTCTGGGCATCGCCGACCTGGATTTCGTGCCGCGGCAGATTCCACCCCTTGACCGAACGCTGGCGGAGGCATCCGAACTCCCCGACCCGATCGAGCGCGCGGTCTGGCGTGAGCTGCATGCCACTCGCCCAGAGTCATGCGCGCGCCGCGTGCTCGTCCACAACGATTACTGGCCGGGCAATCTGCTCTGGCGCCGCGGACGCCTGGTCGGACTGGTCGACTGGGAGGCGCCGCGTCTGGGCGACGCGGGTCGCGACGTGGGGACGTGCCATGGTGACGCGAGCATGCTGTTCGGGCACGCCGCGGCCGAAAGATTCCTCGAAAACTACATCGAGGCAGGCGGCGAGCCGGGCGAAAATCTGCGCTTCTGGAAGCTGTATCACGTCGCGCATGCGCTGGGCGAACTGGACAGCTGGCTGCCGGGCTTGCATGCGCTGGGTCGGACCGACTTCACACTCGAGCGACTGCGGAGCGTTGTCCAGGAGATGGGGCGGGTGGCGCTCGACAGCTGAGCGCACAACCCGGGAGGGGGGGCGCCCCGTTCGTGTTTCAGCACGGCCTCGGTGGTGACGTGGCGCTGGATCAGCTAACTGCTGGACGGGTTTTTGTCGCCGAACTGGATGGCCAGTTGGTGGCGTCGCACTGCGCTTGCTGCACGGACTGAAGCTTCCAATACGCCACGCGAG
>JAFAPL010000450.1 GCA_019247135.1 Chloroflexota bacterium
GAAGACCGGCGCGCCATGTGCATCGGCCTGGAACGAGGCGACCATGCGGTCGCGTTCGGCCATCTGCGTGCCGCCATGCAGGAAGAGCACGTCGCGCTCGAGCGTCTCGCCGAGGTATTGCACCAGCAGGCGACCCATCTCGGCGTACTGTGTGAATACCAGCGCGCGCTCGTCGTTGGCGACGACCTCCTCGAGCATCTCCCCGAGCCGCGCGAGCTTGCCTGATCTGCCAGGCAATGGACTGCCATCATGCATCAACAAGGCCGGGTGGTTGCACACCTGCTTGAGCCGAGTTAGCAGCGACAGTACGAGACCTCGGCGCTGAATCCCCTCCGACTCGGCGATGCGGCGCATGGTGTCCTGTAGCACGGCTTCGTAAAGGGTGGCCTGCTCGCGGGTGAGCGAGCAGTAGACCTTCATCTCCTGCTTGTCTGGAAGATCCGCGATCACCGCACGATCAGTCTTCACGCGCCGCAGGATGAACGGCGCCGTGAGCGCTTTCAGGCGCGCGGTCGCGTCCGCGTCGGAGGTCCGCTCGATGGGCAGCGCGAACTCGCGGCGGAACTCCTCGGCCGTTCCCAGATAGCCAGGGTTGATCGTGTGAAAGATGCTCCACAGGTCGGCCAGTCGATTCTCGACGGGTGTGCCCGTGAGCGCGACCCGCCAGCGTGCTTGCATGGCTCTCGCGGCCTGAGCTGCCCGCGTGGCGGCGTTCTTGATTTTCTGAGCCTCGTCGAGCACGAGCCCGTCCCACTGGATTCGAGCGAGCGCCGCCTCGTCGCGATGCAACAGTGAATAGGTACTCAGGACGACGTCGTGCTGAAGGGCGCGTATCCCCAGCTCGTCTTCTGACGCGCGAGACGTTCCGTGGTGCACGAGCACCTTGATCTCCGGCGCAAACCGCGCCAGCTCGTGTCGCCAGTTCCCGACCACCGACGTCGGACAGATCACCAGCGTGGGACTCGCCGCGCGCTGCAACAGCAGCGCAATCACTTGTGCCGTGTTGTGAGTGACGATGCAATGCTCGATCACGTAGAGCCCGTCGGGCGAGTCCACGGTGATGCACTGAGCGAGTTTCCTTCCAATAGGCACGACATCGACGATCGCTCGATTGGGGCCGTACTTTGGTCGCTGCTTGTAGATCGAGGCCTTTCGTTCGAGCCTGAACGGTTTGATCGCGCGCGGAAGAATGACACTCATTCGGTATCCGATTCCGCAAGCTTTGCGTACGCCGTTCACCGTGTAGCTTGTCGATTTAGTGCGTATGCGCGCCGTTCCGCCCAGGGATTGGACGAGGAATGCCACGTCCTCCGCAAGACGCGGCGAAGTCGTTGAATACTCGACGTTGTTATCGCTCGCACGCACGCATCCATCGGTGTCCAGGAGACCTTGCAGTAGCGCATTGCGGGCCGCCATGGAAGCGAATTTGTAGTCGTCTGGGATGAACTTTTCGTGCGAGCGCACGCCCATCAGTTTCAGTTCACGCACAGCGCAAGTGAGCGCGTTTGGCTGCCAGCGTTCGTTCGTGCCCGTGAGCCGCCAGTCAATTCTGCCCGCCGCGACCGCCACGACACCTGCAGGTACTCGCGCGCTGACTTCCTGCAAGAGTTCGGCGTCGGTCGTCGTAAACCGAATCGTGTGCTCGGACAGTCCTCCGTCCCCGAGCAAACAACCCAGCAAGTAGGGGTCCAGGGGGAGCTCTCGTTCGGGAAAATCGATAGGCGCGACCATCGGGACGTAGTGCTTGGCATTGCCCGCCGCGTCGCGCAGGTCGTGCATGAACGCCTTGAGCGGCAGCACACGGCCGGACTGGCCCCGATGCTTCATGACCGCGCTGTGGACGTGCCACAGGTGCTCATCGCAGCATTCGACGGACGTGCCATCACTGAACACCACGCGGTAAAGCTCCTTTTCACCCTGAGGGAACACGCCAGTCACGCGCGATGCCCCGCCCTGCGCGTTGACAACTCGGTCTCCAGGAGTGATGTCGCCCATCCGCTTCCAGCCCGTCGGAGTCAGCACGGGCGTGTCCACGCTGAGCGCCTTGCCAAGCCCCATGTCGTCGGCGAGGAGGGCGCCCAGGCCGTAGCGCTGGAGGGTGGCTAGCCAGGCGACGCCGCGTTTCTGGTAGCCGCGCAGGGTGCCCACGAAGCCCGGCGGCTCGTGGTCGAGCTCGACACGCGCGCCCTGGCGCACGTCTTCCAGCAGCGCGTCGATCCAGCCCGTGGATTCCACGGCCGCGACAGGCACGCCGTCGAGCGCGTCGGGCGCGAGCGCTGTCGACAATGCCTCCGCCAGCTGCATCTGGTTCGCCTGATGTTTCTGGATGAACGCCAGCGCGCGTTCGATCTGATCGGGCCGTACGTCAACCCAGCGACCGCGCAGCTGCACGAGCGGCTCTTTGAGCTCGGCCAGCATCTCGAACTCTTCGCGTGAGAGCGGCTGATCACCAAGCGCGAGCTGCCAGTCGTACCCGACCACACTATTGAACGTCAGCATGCCGACCCCGTCGCTCCTGTTCGCGTCGGCTTCGCGAGGCGGCCGCAGTCGTAATCGAACGTTCAAGCGGCTGTCCAGCCCAGGTAGCAGGACGCCATAGCCGCTGGCTTTCAGCAGCAAGGCCTTGTCGCGGACCAGGTCAGCAGCCTCGCGGGTCGTGAGTGCACACGACTCCGGCCGCTGCGTGCGCAGGCTGGCCTCGATCGGGGCAAACACACGCGAGGCCCGGCCGAGCGCCGCCAGTACCCGCTCCTGCGGCTGGTCAAAGCGTCGAGTCAGAAAGCGGGCGGTCTGGCCCCGATGGCGCCAGACTTCCCCGACGGGCACGAGCAAGCTGGGGTCATCCGTCGCCTGGAGCATGTATTCGAGCTGCCACGGCCGCTCAGCCTTCGCCTCGCCTGGAGCAGTCGGAGTGGGCGGCACCAGTCGGAAGCACAACCTGAACGCTGCATCCGCCTCGACGCCGCCGGTCTGGTCGGTCCACGCGGTCACGTTCCTCCGC
>JAFAPL010000629.1 GCA_019247135.1 Chloroflexota bacterium
ACGCTGGCCGCGGTCATTGTGCGCGCCTGGTCCGACGCGACGAATCCGGCCACGTTGGCCACGTCCTCCAGCGTGGCGGCGCGTTTGAGCATGCTGGCACTGGCGATCTGTTCGGCGAGCTCCTCACGCCCTTGAAACTCAGGGTCAAGCGTTTCTGGAATGCCGCCGGTGCGCAGAGTGACCACTCGGATACCGTGCGGTCCAAGCTCCGCCGACAACTGGCGCCGCAGCATCTCATTCGCCGCGAAAGCCACCTGAAGACCACCGATGTAGTAGTTGCGCAGGGGCTCACCCTGGCCGCCGAACATCAGGATCACGCCCGAGCGCTGGCGGCGCATGTGGCGGGCGGCTGCCCGCGCGGTGATGAACGTACTTCTGACCGCATTGACGATGGGCTGCATGAAATCGTCCGTACGCATGTCAGCGAGCGGAGTGCCCTGCACGTCGCCGATCGAAATCAGGTTGAAGGAGATATCGATGCTGCCCGCACGTGCTGCGAGCGCGTCGGCGTTTCTGTCGACTGCAGCGTCGTCGAGCGCGTCGAACACCGCAACATCGGCGCGTCCGCCAGCGGCGGAAATGCGTTCCGCGACGGCTTGCAGCCTGGACTCGGAACGTCCCACGAGGACCACTCGAGCGCCCTCTGCGGCGAATTTCTGAGCCACGGCGCTTCCAATCGCTCCGCCGCCACCATAGATTATGGCGTTTTTGCCCTCCAGCAGCATCTACGATTACGCGTGACGCCAGAACGGCTGTCGCGCGCGTTGAAAAGCCAGGAGCTCCAGATCAAATGGCGGCAGTACGCGACCGGACGGCTGCGGCGGAGGCCCGTACTCCAGCTTCGACAAGACGTCCGGATGCGTGTAATACCCTCGATACGTGTGCTCCACCAACGCGACGAGGAAGTCCGGATTTTCCGCCTGGAGCCGCTGCAAAACAGCCGTCTGGTCGCGAGCCGAAATTTCGCGGAATCGCGCGATCGCCAGCTCCGCAATGCAGTCCAGCAGAATACGGCGCAAGCTCGGCGTTGTCGACATGCTGCGCTCGATGAACGAACCGACCTCCAGATCGCCCGCGGCGGGCATGTTTTCAGACGCGGGAATGATGCGATTCAAGGCCGCGCGCACGAGCTCATGTTGTTCTTCTGAAAGAACAGGCTGCGCGACTACTTGCGGTGGGACCGGCGTGACGGCCGCTTCGACCTGCGGGCCGGCAACCTGGTCGGTCATGTGCGACCCCGCGTGCGTTTGATGTAGTCTGCCGTTCGCAGCGCCAGCGCTTGAATAGTGGTGGTCGGATTCACCGCGCCGCTGGTGACGAAAACACTGCCGTCCACGATGAAAAGGTTATCGACGTCGTGAGTGCGGCCACACGCGTCGACCACCGAACCCGACGAATCATCACCCATGCGGCAGGTCCCGAGTAGGTGCCAACCGGAAGGGCGCAGCGGATTGCGAACGAATACCTCGGTGGCGCCTGCCGCCTGCAGCACCTCGGATGCGCGCGCAACACCGTACTCCATCATGCGCAGGCTGTTATCGCTGAGCCGGTAGCGCACCAGTGGCGCGGGAATGCCGTGCGTGTCGGTCAGGTCAGGGTCGAGCGTCACCTCGTTGACCGTCTCAGGCAGATCTTCGCCCATGACGCCGATGTTGATCATCTGCCCATAGCGCTCGGCGAACAGCTTGTGATGTGATTCGCCCCACGGCACTCGAGCCATCGGAAAACCACCGAGCGCCGTATTCAGCGGACCCGTTTGTCGGACGATTTGCAGGCCAAATCCGCGCACGAAATCTCGTTTCGAATCAGTCTCGTAGAACTCGTGGCTGAAAATGACGGAGCCGATTGGACCAGCCATGCTGTCAAGCTCAATTGGTTTCGCAAAGACACCACCGACGGCGGAGAATGGGTGGAACATCAAATTCTTGCCGACGAGTCCGCTCCGGTTCGCCAGGCCGTCCGGAAACCGCGGCGAACGCGAGTTCAAGAGCAGCCTCGGAGTTCCCACCCCGTTACAGGCCAGGACGATGAGCGGTGCGCGTTGCTCGTGGATCGCGCCGTCACGGTCGTAGTACACGACACCGCGGGCACGACCATCGGCTGACACGCTGATCTCGCGCACGCGGCAACCGGTCCGCAGTTCGGCGCCATGCTCCAGGGCAGGCGGCCAGAACGTCACGTCGGCGCTGGCACGAGCACCAATCGGGCAGCCAAGGTCGCACGGCCCGCAGAGATTACACGGCGGTCGACCGCCGTACGACTCGGAATTGATCGCTCCGTCGGACACCCACCAGTGCCAACCGAGCTTGTCGAAGCCCGCGGCGATCGTCTCGCCGAGCTTGCCGATCGGGAGTGGTCGAGTGCCGCGCGGGGAGCGCGCGGGTTGCGACGGGTCGCCCGTTATACCCGAAACCCCGGTCATGCGATCGCTGAGGTCGTAGAAAGGCGCCAGCTCGTCGTACGTCAGCGGCCAGTCGTCTCCGACACCGTCGAGCGAGCGGACCCGAAAGTCGGAAGGGTGGTAGCGCGGGAAATGGGCGCTCCAGTGAATCGTGCTGCCGCCCACCGCGTTGTACATCAACGGCGTGAACGTTGAGGCCAGGTCGTTCACGGGATAATCGGCAGGCAGACCGCGAACGTTTGGGTCCGGATTGAAATCGGTGAGCCGATGCAGCTCCCAATCGGGGCGGGTGTGCGGGTAGACGTCTGGTGCAAGCCAATCGCCCTGCTCGAGGCAGGTGACACGGAAGCCGGCCTGGGCCAGGCTCCAGGCAACGGCCGCGCCCGAGGCGCCGGCACCCACGATGAGTGCATCTGGCTCGTCCCACTGGGCGGCCGGCGGCATGCGGCCCAGTGTAGGCGCCCGTGCCTAGCTGGTGCTGCCGCGGAGCCGCTCGGCGAGGACGTTCGCGGCGTGGTCCGCGATCTGGGCGCCCGAGGGCGCGGCGACCTGGCGCATGGCTTCCACGACCTCATCCGAAGGCGGAAGGAGCTGTGCGGCGCACTCGGGGCAGCGGCGTGCCGCTTCTGGGATCTTGTTGGTGCACTCGGGGCACTCTTTTGTCGGCGCGGGCTGTGGCTGCGGCTTGTAGCGGTCCATCAGCTTGTTCACCGGCATGACGACCAGGAAGTAGACGATCAGCGCGATCAGGATGAAGGAGATGATCGCGTTGATCAGGTCGCCGATCGGGAAGGTGATGCCGCCGAGGGTGACCGCGAGAGCGGACGCGTCCGCCATGCCGCCGAAGGCGCCGATGATGGGGTTGAGGATGTCCTTGACGATGGCCTGGACGACACTGCCGAAGGCTGCGCCGATCACGACGCCGACGGCCAGGTCGACGACGTTGCCGCGCAGGAGGAACTTTTTGAAGCCACCGAGCTGGTGAGTCGTGCCGTGCATGACTCCGCCGGCGCTGACGTGTGGGCGATCGGGCATACCCGGGGGCTACAGCAAAGTCCGTGCTAAGGGCGCCATCGCAGCCGAGCCGATGCGGCGAAATAAACGGGCGGCGCGTGTGAGTGCCGCTAATCGGGGTCAACCCTCACCCCCCGCCCCCCTCTCCCTCGGAGAGGGGGAGTTACTAAAGGGGATTTCAAGGGGGTTGGGGGGAGTAGGTCGACAGTTCGGACGAATTTGCGCTAGCCGCTCAGCAGTTGCTTGAGGTCGACCCGCGCGTCGAGGATGTGGGCCCACAGATCACCAAGTCGCGCCAGCCGTTCGGGGACGTTCAGGATGTCGAACTGCGTCGGATACACGTGCTCGAGCTCATCCCACGCAAGCGGCGTCGACACCCCCGCCCAGTCGATCGCCCGGGGCGAATAGACAGCCGCCAGCGACGCCGAACGCCGATTCATGTTGTAGTCGAGAAACACCTTCCCCGTCCGCGCGTTCACCGCCCACTCCATGGTGACCGCGTCCGGATGCGCCTGCAACACACGCCGCGCGAACGTCTCCGCCAGAGCCCGCACCGAGTCGTAATCCAGTGTTCGTGCAATCGGCACATACAGGTGCAAGCCGGTTTTACCAGTCGTCTTGATGAATGGGTGCAGGCCCACGCTCTCCAGCATCTCACGAAACCATCCGGCGACCTCGCATGCGCGGAAAAAACCCTCGCGGTTGAGCTCCGGTTCCTCGCCGCGACGCTCGCGACCCGAATAGATGTACGGGTCGAGGTCGACGACGAGAAAGTCCGGATAATTCAAGGTCGACCGATCGAGCTCAGTCACCGAGCCGCGAAACACCGTCGACAGCGATGGTGCATCGGGCGTATTCGAAATCCGCGTGTGTGTGACGTGTAGCTCCAGGTCCGCCACCTGCGCCAGCCAGACCAACGAAGCCACGTTGTTGCAGACGAAATACTCCTCGTCCGAATTGTTGTGCTCTGAAAACGACACGAACCGGTCGACAAACGCCGGCGCGGTCTCTTTCGGCGACTTCTGATAGAACTTCGAGCCGTGAATGCCGTTCGGAAAGCGCGTCATGGTGACCGGTCGGTCGCGCAAATGCGGCAGGACGAACGGTGCAATGCGCAGGTAGTAGCGCACGAGGTCACCCTTCGTGAGCGCACGCCGCTCGCCGTACGCCGGCCAGAACTCCTTTTTCAGATTCGTGACGCGGAGTGAGTGACCGTCGATTTGCAAGCTTGCGGAGTCCACATCGGGCGATAGAGCGTCGAGCGCGGCCGCGATCTGATCCTTCGGCATCGACTCCGGTGCGTCGACCACGACCTGCGGATGTACCTCCGACGCTGGTTTATCTTCACGCAGGCGCAGAAAGACGGGATGCCGCAGTCGACCGTCCGCCGTCTGTTCCGCGAACTTGATCTCTGCCACCAGCACAGGTTCGACCCAGACCACCGGTGACCCCGCACGACTGGACGTACCACCTTTCGGGATCCGCATGTCGAACGGACTCGTTGGCCGCCGAAGCGGTTGGAGTCGCTTTAGCATCGCGTGCAGGCCGGCTTCGTCGAATCCGGTGCCGACGTGACCCGCGTAGCGCAGACGTCCATTGGCATCGTGGCTGGCGAGGACCAGCGAACCCAGCGTCTGCGTGCGGCGACCGGTTCCCAGCGTATAGCCGGCGATGACGAACTCGTCCGCCTGATTCGTCTTCATTTTGAGCCAGGTCCGCACGCGTCGACCGGCTTCGTACAGACTGTCGCGCTTCTTGGCCACGATACCTTCGAGGCGATTGGCCTGCGCCGCACGAAAGAGCATCAGGCCGTCGTCGAAGACGGCGGTTTCCTCCGCTGCGCCAATCGGGGCCAGAACAGCGTGCAGCAACTGTTTGCGGTCGGTGAGCGGCACCTCGCGCAGGTCGTATCCGTCGAGGTAGAGCAAGTCGAAGACGTAGTAACGCAGCACCGCGTCGGGATCGCTGGCGCGTTGCTGCAGTCGCTGAAACGACATCCGTCCATCCGCTCCGATTGCGACGACCTCGCCGTCGAAGATCGCCGCGTCGACAGGCTGGACCGCCATCGCCTGAGACACCTCCGGATAGCGGTCCTCATATGCCTGACCATTCCGCGACCACAGCCGCACAGCCCCGTGCTCCACAAACGCGAGCGCGCGGTAGCCGTCGAGCTTGGGCTCGTAGAGCCAGTCAGCGCGCTGGAACACGTCGCTGGTGAGTGTCGGCAGCATCGGCTCGTACGGTTTCGGAAAGCCGCTGCGCCGCGAGCCAGGCAACTGGGCGCCCGTCGGCTGCAATTGCGTTTGCCGCTCGGCGGCGGCTCCGGCCGCGATGTCTTCGATGCGCAGACCGCTCAATACGGAGTGGTCTTCCAATGTCACGTCACGCTCGGCTTTTTCGAGCCCATCGCGCCGTTTGATGAGCATCCACTGGCTGCCGACACCGTCACCACGACTGCGCGCGAACGTCCAGCCGCCTTTGAGCTTGCGACCGTTTAGGAACACACGCAGGTGCCCTTGCCGGTGTGCTTTGCGCGCGCCCGCTTCGTCGCCAAAGTCGGGGTTCTCGCCATCGGCGTCGAGGATCGCGTACGTGCCAGCATCCCAGACGATAACCTCGCCAGCGCCGTACTCGCCCGCGGGAATCTGGCCCTCGAAGGTGCCGTAGTCGTACGGATGGTCTTCGGTCTGGATCGCCAGGCGGCGCTGGCTCGGGTCGAAGCTCGGACCCTGGGGAACTGCCCAGCTGACCAGCACGCCGTCGATCTCGAGGCGCACGTCGTAATGTAGCCGCCGTGCGGCATGTTTTTGAATCGTGAACGTCAGCGGCGCACCGCGTCTCTGGCGTGCGTGGGGCGGCGGCTCGGACGTCCGTGCGAAGTCGCGCTTCTCGGCGTAGCGCTTCAAAGACGGCGGATGTTCGGCCGCGCTCACGCGTAGATGCTTGCAGCCCGGGTGCCGTTTACGCCAACTCTTACCCCCGGCGGTGCTCCCATACTTCGGGGTTCATCAGACCATGTGGCGGTTCTCCGTCTGCAGCTTGCAGCAGACTGTCGACCACCATGACCGCGCTCGCGGCCTGGGCCTCCTCCGTCGAGCCAGCAGTATGCGGCGTCAGCACGACGTTCGAGAGCGCTTCGAAGCGGTCGTCAATCGGCGGTTCATGCTCTCTCACGTCCAATCCCGCGCCGGCAATGCGGTGCTCGGTCAACGCCGCGTACAAGGCATCTTCATCGACGAGCACGCCGCGCGCCGTGTTGACGAAAACGGCTGTCGGTTTCATCAATGCGAGCCGGTCGGCATTCACCAGGTGCCGATTGCCACCTTCGCCTGGCGCGTGAACAGTCACGTAGTCGCTCCGTCGAAACAGTTCATCCAGCGACACGAGCTCGACGTTCCAGCGTGAGCAGAACTCGTGATCGGGGTACGGCTCGTACGCGAGGACCTTCATTTCGAAGCCAGACGCGCGCTGCGCAACGCCCTTGCCGATGCGACCGAGGCCGATGATGCCGAGCGTCTTCTGCCACACGTCGCGCGAGTGAGGCCGCGACCACTGCCGCGTTCGGGCGATTTTGTCCAGCTCGACCACTCGGCGGGCAACGGCCAACATGAGCGCGAAGGCGTGGTCGGCGACTGCCCAGTGGTTCGACCCGACGGTGGTGGTGACCAGGACACCGTTGTCGGTCGCCGCGGCGACGTCGACCGTCTCGTACCCGACGCCCCAGCGCGCGATGTGTTTGAGCGTGTCGGCGCGTTCGATCACCGCGCGCGTGTAGCGCTCTGCGGCCGAGGCAATGACCGCGTCGTTGCCCTGGACCAGCTCGATCACCTCCTCCTCGGGCGGGCGGCCGCCGGGCCAGCGGTGAGTGCGGATGCGCCAGCCCGCGTCGCGCAGGCGCTGCAGGCGGGGGTCGTCGGGGCCGGTCACGCCTGGCGCGGTGATCAAGAGGCTCCTCATGCGGCGCTAGGATAGATGGTGAGCCTGCTCGGACCCGCTTCGAGCTTGACGTTAGGTCTACAGTCGACGCCATGGCTGCCACAGTAGCCGCCACCCAGCCACGCCCACGTACGGCGCCCCAGGTTGGTTGGCTGCTGCGTCTGCCTTATCCGCTGCGCAACGCGCTCGGCCGCTGGCGGACACTGCTGAGCATGATGCTCGGCGTTGGTATCGCGCTGAGCATTGGGATGACCATTCTCGGGGTCATCAGCGCTGAGATGGACCTGCTCACGGGCGACTACTTGCGTTCAGGCATCGACCTGTACGTGGCGACTCAGGGCGGCAAGATCGTCGCCCGTCTGGCAGGTGATACGCCCGGGACGATTCAGAACGCCGGCGCCGTCATGGCGGCGATTCGCGGCTGGCCCGAAGTGCAGAACGCGATCGGTGGTATGAGCTGGACGATGCAACGCGACCCGCCAGGCCCCGTGCGCCGTGGTCAGCCAACCGAGCTGGTAGCCGTCCTCGGGGTCGACGGCGACCCGACAACTGTGCCGGGCACGCTCGCGCTCGACAGCGGCAGGTGGCTGCGCGGCACGAATGAAATCGTGCTTGGCCGACAACTGGCGCGCGACAAGGGCCTCACTCTGGGCGACTCGCTGCGGTTGAACGGCAGCACGTACACAGTCGTTGGGATCGGTTTGCTGCGTGGGTTTTCGGCATTTGGCCAGAACTCGGTCGTGTACATGGACTACCGAACGCTCGTCCAACGCGCTCAGGTCGGCAACACCGTGAACGTGATCGCGATTCAGTCGACCGCGCCGTCAGCGGTTGTCCAACGCATCAACGACTTCGGCGGCCTGACCGCCTGGACGCCCGAGCAGCTGGTCGCGGAGGCTCAGGCGGCCAGCGCCAGCAGCGTCGCCATCGACTGGATCCTGATCATCCTGACCCTCGGCGTGGCCGGACTGTTCGTGAATACGATGCTCAGCCACTCGGTCAGCACGCGCCGCGCCGAGTTCGCGGTGCTGCGCGCGATCGGATTTCCGTCGAGCTGGATCGTGCTGACGGTCGCGCTCGAGTCGCTGACGATCACTGTGGCCGCGGGTGTGATCGCGGTGGTGATCGCTTTCGCGTTCGGTGCCGCCATCAACGCCACCATCGCCGCCCAGTACGGCCTGGACTCGCTGTTTCGCGCGGACCCCTCGCTGTTCATGCTGGTGTTCGGTCTCGCGGCCGCGCTGGGCGTCGTCTCCGGCGTGGTTCCGGCTCGCCGGGCGGCGTCGGTGGACCCGGTGGAAGTGTTGCGCGAGTCGTGATCGATCAGACGGAGCTCGAGATGCACCACGTGTGGCGCCTGTATCGCGTGGGCGACGAGGATGTCGTTGCGCTGCGAGACGCGACCGTCTGTATTCGCGCGGGCGAACTGGTCGCCGTCGTTGGTCCGTCAGGATCGGGCAAGAGCACGTTCCTGCAGCTCATCGGTTTGCTCGATTCTCCGAGTTCCGGCGAGGTGCGTTTTAATGGACGCAACGTCGGCTCACTCGGTGAGGCGGAACGGACACACGTCCGGCTGGAGTCGCTGGGTTTCGTGTTCCAGCGATTTCATCTGCTGAATCAGCTCACGGCGATTGAGAATGTGATGCTGCCAATGGAAGCCGCTGGCCTGGGCGCGGAGGAGCGCTATGCACGGGCAGCGCAGCTGCTGGAGTCGGTCGGACTGGGTGACCGGCTGGTGTTCCGACCTGCGCAGCTTTCGGGCGGTCAGCGTCAGCGCGTCGCGGTCGCGCGAGCGGTCGCCAACAGCCCGAGCGTCATTCTGGCCGACGAGCCGACAGGCGAGCTTCACACGGATGACAAAGCGCGCGTACTGGGCCTGTTCAACCGACTGAACGAGGAAGGGCGAACGATCGTGATCGTGACGCATGATCCTGACGTGGCCGCGGTAGCGAGGCGCCAGGTCGAGATACGGGACGGGACTCTGCGTGGCTAGCGTGACGGCGCCCACGCCGACGCAGCCGCCGCCCCCGAGCGTCCCTGTCGTTCCGCCTCTGCCGCCGGCGCGCCAGCGTCGGCGCGCGTGGCGGCCGTCACGGCGCGTTTTGCTCATCGGCTCGGCGCTGCTCCTGATCGTGCTCGTAGTGATCGCGATTGCAGCGCAGCGGTCCGCGTCGAACACTGCACCCGCACCAACGCCAGCCGCCGCGCCGCTCGTCGCGCACGGGCAGATCGTTCCGGTGCGTGTGGCGCGCGTGGGCACCCAGGGCGGCGGCGTGGTCCAGCAGTTGGCCACCAATCCGGGCGATAGCGTCCAGGCTCAGACGCCGCTGGCCTGGGTGGTCAGTTCGAGCGGCACCGAGATCGTCACGGCTCCGTTCGCCGGGTCCGTGGCCAATGTGCTGGTGCATGCCGGAGACACGCTGGCGCCGGGTGCGGCTGTTGCCGTGGTGGCCGACATGCGCACTCTGCAGATCGAAACCAACGACGTCGACGAGTTCTTGATCAACAAGGTCAGCATCGGCGAGACGGTGACCGCGACCATTGACGCGCTCGACGACTACGCGGTCAACGCGACGGTCACCAACATCTCGTTATTGCCGCAAACGACTGCAACGGGCGCGCCGCAGTATCCGGTGATCTTGCGCCTGGGCGCCCTGCCGCCCGGCGCGCGCGCAGGGATGTCGGTGCGCGTCACGTTCCCGGGTTAGCTTTCCGGGGCGGCCAGGTGGCGCGTTCGACACCCGTTACAGCCGGCCGGCCACGCGCAGCACGTACAGCGCGTCCGTGGTCACCCATTCGTTCATGCGCGTCCGACTGCGGCCACGCCAGTCCACGAGGTCGGCGTGCAGCATGGTGTTGGACGTGACCGCGCTGTAGTAGCGTCGCTCGGCGGGCCAACCGCCGCCGGGGAGCTCCTTCTGCTCCAGCAGATCCAGTGCGTCCTTGCAGCGAGGGTCGCCAAGCAGATCGAGCTCGGCCAGGCCCTTCAGACCGGTGAGAACGTCGTAGTGCCAATACGGCGGGTAGTGCAGCTTCACGAACTCGGGATGGATCACCTGTCCGTTCGACCTGCGCTTGAACAACCCGCGTTCCAGGAGTACTTCGGCCGCGCGGTTGGCAGCGGATTTCGCGCGCTGACTCGCGTCCACGGCGAGTCCGCGCATGGGTAAGAGCGTCTCCATAAATGACGAGGTGTGTGCGTCTGGCTCTTTGTCGCAGTTCCAACCGCCGTCGGGCCATTGCCAGTGCAGCAGTCGTTCTACGAGCCGGTCGGCGTCTTCACGACCGATCAGACCAAGCCGCGTCAGGAACCACAGCGCCGCGCCTTGCTGTGAGGCGCACCGACGATAGCGCTGCCGCATGATGGGCACGCCTGGTCGGCGGTACGCCGCCGCCCTGGTGGTCGCCTCGAATTCCATGTAGTAGCGCTCATCCAGCCAGCAGTCCAGGACGCGCCGCGCGGCAGGCAAGAGTGACCGGTCACCGCTCGGATAGCCAAGCTCGGCCAGCGCGGAGAAGATCCAGTGCGCGCCCTGCCACTTGGCGTAGACGTGCCGCTCGGCCGCAAGCCCGGCGAGCAGGCATCTGACCCGCGCCGAGTTTGCGATCTCCTGCTCGACCTTCTGGACCTGCGGTGCGTGCGGATCCGTGTCGAGAACCTTGACGAGGACGCGCCAGTGGATCGACGGCTCGTCACTTTGCCGTAACAATTCGATCAAAGACGTGCGGCGCACGCGCGATTTCTATGCGCGCGGCACACAAGGTGCAATATGCGGTGTCAGGGTAGGAGGTTCAGAAACGCGCTTATGCTATGGGCACTTGTTGTCTTGTTGCTGCTGCTGTGGATTGGCGGTTTTACGCTGAACGTCGCCGGCGGGTTGATTCACCTGTTGCTGGTCCTGGCGATCATCGTCGCCATCTACAACCTGGTCGTTTCCCGCGGCCGGGCTGTGTAGCGACCCGACACCTCGGGAGATAGATCCAGCTGTCCTCCCCCTGAGTGAGACCAGGGGGAGGGAACCGCCGGCGGTCGGGGTTGGCGCCGCGAAGCGCGCGCTAGCATGGCAGCGTGAATGGCGTGCACGACATGGGCGGCATGCATGGCTACGGCCCCGTCGAGGTCGAGCCCAACGAGCCCGTATTCCATGCTCGCTGGGAAGGCGTTGTGAGGGTGCTCATCACGCGCAGCCTCAACAACGTCTTCAACCTGGACGAGATGCGCCACGCCATCGAGCGCATCCCGCCTGCCGAGTACATCGCCTCGAGTTACTACGAGCGTTGGCTATCAGCGCTGGAAACCTTGATGGTCGAGAAGCGCGTGCTCGACGCCACACAACTGCCGACCGGCGTCCACGCGACGCCCGCGGCGTCCGTCGAGCTAGCTTTCGCGCCGTCGGGCGAAACGCCGCGCTTCAAGCCGGGCGACCGCGTGAAAACGAAAAACGTTCACCCGACCGGCCACACTCGTCTGCCGCGCTACGTGCGCGGCAAAATGGGCACGGTGCGCACCGTGAACGGGCCGTTCATCCTGCCAGATGCCAACGCGCATGGTCTGCCCGAACGGCGTGAGCCCGTGTACGCCGTCGAATTCAAAGCGTCCGACCTGTGGGGCACCGGCGACCACCTGGTGTGCGTCGATTGCTGGCAAAGCTACCTGGAGCCTGCGATATGAGCCACGAGCACGACGACAACGGCCATCATCCACACCCGCCAACTGACGTGGAGGCTCGGACCCGAGCACTCGAGTCGTTACTGATCGAAAAAGGGCTCGTCAGCTCCGAAGAGGTCGACCGAATCATCAACATGTACGAGCAGGACATCGGCCCGCTGATCGGTGCCCGCGTCGTCGCCCACGCCTGGGTCGATCCGGCCTTCAAGCAGCACCTGCTCACCGACGCCAACGCGGCGCTGCATGAGCTCGGCATCGATAGCGTCGGCAGTGCGGGCACGCGGCTTCGCGTTCTGGAGAATACGCCGTCGGTCCACAACATGGTGGTCTGCACGTTGTGTTCGTGTTATCCGTGGGCGATCCTCGGCCTGCCGCCCACCTGGTACAAGTCATCGGCATACCGTTCGCGCGCGGTGATCGAGCCGCGCGACGTCCTGCGCGAGTTCGGGCTCGAGCTGCCACCCGAGACCACGATCAATGTCTGGGACAGCAGCTCCGATCTGCGATACATGGTCTTGCCCGAGCGACCGTCGGGCACCGAGAACTGGACCGAAGAGCGGTTGGTGGAGCTGGTCACGCGCGACTCGATGATCGGGGTGGCGCAGGCACGCGTGCCGTCAGCCTCGGGCGTATGATCGAGCGTTCGGTCGCAGAGCCCGAGGGCGCGCCGCTGCCGCGCAAGAATGGCGAGCTCGTGTTCGAGGCGCCCTGGGAAGGGCGCGCGTTCGGCCTCGCCGTGCTGCTGAACGAGCGCGGACAGTACGAGTGGAACGCGTTTCGCGACAAGCTGATCGCCGAGATCAGTGACGATCGCGCGTATTACGAGAGCTGGCTGACGGCGCTCGAGAACGTGCTGTTGTCTCGCGGCCTGGTCGATCGTGCCGAACTCTCGGCTCGCACCGAAGCGATCCGCAGCGGCGAACGCGACGACGTTTTCTAAGAAGCGATCGCACCGCATTCGCGCGGGCTGCCGCTGGATCAGCCACAGCAATCTACGTTGAGTTGCACACCGGACGTTTCAGGGTGGGCTGCCCCAGCGCTGTTGGATCGCGCGTTGGGCTTCGTTCCAGGCAGGGTCGCACGTATTGACGGGCGGGTCGCCGCCAGTTCGGAAGGCCTCGTCCTCGGCAGCGAAGTAGGCCTCGGTACAGGCCTGCCATACCGCGAAAGCCGCATCGTTCTCCAGTTGGAAGCACTCACTTCGACTAGCCCCTGTGGCGCCGCCAACGGTGCACAAGCCGCCGCCCTGGTCAGCCGACGGCGAGCCCTCGTCCGCCGCGGGCGGAGGCGTCGGCTCGGGCGTGGCGGAGGCCCCCGCCTGGCAGTCGGCTAGCTGCTGATTGAAACTGTCGAGCAGTGCCACGTCGCCCTGCGCCTGGCCGACCGTCTGGTCGAGCTGCGCGAACACTGACGACAACTGGACGAGGCTCGGCACACCGGCCTGCGCCGGCCCAACGGCCGCGAACTGGCTTTCCCAGCCGGCGAGCTGATTGAGCAGGTCGCGCAGATACGCGTCAGACGCAGCTTGCTGGTTCGCAGCTTGCCAGCCCGCGACTTGGGCACCGATCTGAGCCACGATCCCGCCGAACGTGCCCGCCACGTCAGGCGTGATACCAGGCAGGGCACCCTGCGCTGCCAGCGACAGCAGCTCCGCGGGCGCCACCGCTACGAGCGGGGCGATCTGCGACAGCGATTGCTGCGCCTCAGCCCGGTCCTGGTCAACCTGCTGCTGCTGCGACTGGACCTGT
Source organism: Chloroflexota bacterium (assembly GCA_019247135.1). Next base: position 13,769 of record JAFAPL010000629.1, read on the forward strand.
GCCGCCACGTCATCACACCCGGACTGTGCCCGAGCGGCCGAGGCAGGCAGCATTCCAGTCTGAGCAACGAGCAGGACGCCGAAGACCCAGCGCAGTTGCGACACCATCGTCAGCGTCCGCTGTGCGCCCGGCCGATTCGCGCCGTCTCCTCGCGCCCGCCGGCGATCACACGGACGCCTTCGTCGAGCTTGGCGCGCACATTCTCTGGGGTTGCGCCCTCCAGGAACGGGATGTGGCGCGCTCGGCACGCGCCGAAGACGCGCGCTCGTGCTTCGAGCATCTCTGCTGGGTAAGGGTCACGTGGGACATTCACGTAACCGAGCGATAGCCCAAGGTCGCCAGGCCCGAGCTCCGCGAAGCCGAGCCCGGGTACATCGAGGATCTCCTCACAGTGCGCCACTCCCTCCGGGCTTTCGAGCTTGACGCCCAGCAGTAGCTCACCACGCG
>JAFAPL010000666.1 GCA_019247135.1 Chloroflexota bacterium
TCCTGCACCGTAGCGAGTGTCCGCGCGGCGCGGCGGGCCTCCTTACCAGTGGCGGGGGCCGCGAGCTCGGCTGCGTAACGAACGCGCTTCACGCGGATGCGTAGTCGATGCAGCGCCTCATCGTCAGGAGCCCGGCCCGCCTTGCGCGCCTCGCGACGCAGCTCGCGCAGCGGCTGCGCGACCAGTCGCGGGAGCGTCTGCGCCGCTGGCCGCCTAGCTGCGCGAGCGGTGAATGGGGGCGCACTGGCGATCCGCGCGGCCTCATGCAGCAGAGCGGCGCAGCGGGCAGAGCGCAGGTCGCTGCGAACTCGCTCGTACGCGGCCCCGCGATCCTCGATTGCCTGTGCCAGCACGGCGTCGCCGGCCGCGCGGTCTGACCCCAGCGATTCGACGTCGGAGCGTAGCCGCGCGAGCAGCACGTCGAGATCGCGTACCTCGCCGAGCTGCCCCATCAGCCAATCGAGCTCGAGGCGTAACGGTTCCACGACTCCTCGGTCGAGGATCGGGCGCGCCGTCCGCAGGTCCGAACGCAGCCGCCGGATGCCCACTCGCGTCTGGTGGATTCCCTCTGGATCCTCGTCGAGCACGACCGCCGCGATGTGGTCGACGAGACAGGCAGCGGATGAAACCAGCCCCGCGGTGATCAGCTCCGCAGTGGTCGGTCGCGAAGCCAGCCGAGGCGGCGCGAGATCCCACCGCGCAAGCGCGGACGGACCGAGCGCCCTGACCAGCTTCGGGATCTGGTCGACCGGTTGCGCGCCGGCAGATTGCAATCGACGCGACAGTCGGGTCAGCAGTCTCGGGGAGCCGCCGTTGACGAGTTCTATCTCGAGCTCGCGGAATCGCGCCGCGACCCGCGATCGTTGCACGATCGAAACCTCGTCGTCGTCGACGACAGCGACCGGCTCTCCGTCCGCGCGGTGCAGCATCGTCCGTTGGCGAAGCGTTCTCAAGCGCGCGACGGGAACGAGCGGAGCGCCGAGCGCCCAACCCCGAACGAGGTCCTCCATCAGCGTCGGCATGCTCGACGAGCGACCGGGCACCGTGATCTCTCGCCGCGCGTGCCCGAGCGCCGGCGCTTCGTCGGGCAACTTCGCCGTCCACACCTCTCCAGGTTCCTCACCACGCCTGAATCGGACGGTTACGCCGCGGCGTAGCAACCGCAGCTCTGCGGTATCGAAATACACCGCCTCCAGCCGTGAGACCTCAGGTGCGCTCGCCGCAGCCCCGTCGACCGTGCCGCGAAGATCGGGCATTTCAAAGCCCGGCCAGACGCCTAGTTTCAAATCGCGTTCGATCGTCGTTTGCTGCGTCACTGCGGACGTGCCCCGAACGCCGGGACAGGCCTGCCGGACGGCAGCCTGCCGCGGTGCGGACGCATCCTACGCGATGGGGGGTGTCAGACGGCGGGAGCGGTCGGTTCCGGGGCGGCGAAGAACTCGGCCAGCAGCTGCGAAACGCGGTCTGGCTCGTCGTGCTGGACCCAGTGTGAGGCGTCCGGCAGCCGTACGACGCGGGCGAGGTTGGGCACGTCGGCGTGGGTGGGCTCAGCGAGCTCGGCACCCAGATAGCGATCACGCTCCCCCCAGATGACCAGCGTCGGCGCAGTGACGGTACGGATCCGTGCCTCGGCGCGTTTCGGTGACTGGCGAAAGACGGCGCGGTAGTAGTTGATCATCGCCGTCGGTGCGCCCGGGTGAGACCAAGCTTGCACATAGCGATCGATGTCGGCTTGGCTGAACGCTCCCGCGCGGGCGTCGTGCTCGAACCCGTAGCGAAAGAACCACCACCGCCGGGCACGTACCAGCTGCTCCGGAAGCCACGGCAGTTGAAAGAAGAACATGTACCAGGACTTGACCATCTGACGCGGGCGCCGTAGACCCTCGAGCATCCGCCGCGGATGAGGCACGTTCAGGATCGCGAGCCGCTCCACCACCTCAGGGTGGTTCATCGCCGTGACCCAGGCGACGGCGGCGCCCCAATCGTGGCCGGCCACGAACGCCGAGTCCGCGCCACGCTCATGAATCAGATCACGGACGTCTTCAGCCAGGCGCTCGACGTCATAGGCAGCGACGCCGGCGGGCCGGGAGGACAGGTTGTAGCCGCGCATGTCCGGCGCGACGACGCGAAAGCCGGCTTGCGCGAGCGCGGAGATCTGGGGCCGCCAGCCGAACCAGAACTCCGGGAAGCC
>JAFAPL010000287.1 GCA_019247135.1 Chloroflexota bacterium
GATACCACTCGTTCAGCGCTCCCACCGGTCGCCAATCACGATCAAGTACCAGTCGCCGATACGGGCTGCCAGGTGGACCCGAGATGACGTGCATGCCATACGCTGATGCAAACCGCCCGCCATCGCGTCGAGGCGCGCGGCCGAGAGTACGCCTGCTGCCCGTGCGAGCCGCCACACCACCATTCTAGAACGTTCGTTCTATAGGGTCAACGTGTGCCGGCCATGTTGCCGTAACGGCGGCGCGCTAGCATGAGGCTTGGCGTACCAATACCTGAAAGCGGTCGCATACCTGACTACGAATCGATTTGGCGAGCGTTCAGAGCAAACGAGTATTCGGTCACGCGACGGCTGATCAGTGTGGGAGCCGGCCATGTGGTTCGTGGGTGGCGCGGTCGCGTTCGGTGGTGGCAGCTTGGTCAGGATGGCATGGCAGCGCTGGCGAGTGCGGCAGAATGAGCAGCCGTGAGCACTCATACTGGTACCGCCGACATTCTGACGGTCAGCGAAAATTCTTCGACTACCTGAACCCGGAAAGTAGCGAGTTCTCCATCACCGACATTGCCTACGCTCTGTCCAATCTCTGTCGCTTCTCAGGACAGATAGAGAGTTTCTATTCGGTGGCGCAGCACAGCGTGCTCGTGAGTCGGCTCGTGCCGGCCTGGATGGCCCGCCACGGGTTGTTGCACGACGCAACCGAGGCGTTCATCGTTGACGTACCCGGTCCACTCAAACGGCTGATGCGGGAGATGGGCCAGGGTTCGGACCCGTACAGCTACATCGAAGCGCGTGTCGAACGTGCAGTGTTCGAGCGCTTCGGTTTGCCGTATCCAATGCCGTTCATGGTGAAAGCCATGGACAAGGTTGCTCGCATCATCGAGTCGCGCGACCTGCAGCCGGAGCATGAGCACTACGACGACTGGAGCGTCCTCCAACGCGTGCCGCTCTCGTCGGAGAAGATCAATCCGTGGCCGCCCGAGACCGCTCGTCTGGTGTTCCTGGAGCGCTACCACGAGTTATCGGAGAGGGGTCGGTGGTGAGCAGCATTGCTCAGGGCATGTCGAAGAAGGTGGCCGAGCTGCAGGCTGAGATCCAACCGATGGACGAGGCCGCTCGCGAGCTGGGTCAGCGCAATCGAGAACTGAACGCTGAGAACGCCAGCTTGCGTTCTCGGCTCGAGGCCCACCACGCTCATTCGTCGGGCAATGTTTGCCTGGTGTGCAACGCCTTCTTGTGCCGCCTGGATGCGTTCCGGGGGTGACGGATGTCCACATCGGACCCAGGATCGGCGACCAACCAGCTCAACGACGCGACTAGCGCCAGTCGAGGTCACCTCGACAGCGACGCAGCCAGGGCCATTTTCAGTCGCCGCTCGGCAAGGGCAGACGCATCCCACCTCGTGCCATACCTGAAGCCAGGATTGCGACTCGTGGATTTCGGTTGTGGCCCAGGCACGCTCAGCCTCGGATTAGCGGCCGTCGTTACTCCCGGCGAGGTGCTCGGCATCGACATTTCAGAGGCCTCGATCGCCCAGGCGAAAGCGCAATCTGAACTGCTCGGAGTCACCAATGCCGAGTTCCGCGTCTCGGACATTCTCGATGTGCAGCTGCCCGACGCCAGCTTCGACGTCGCGCACTTCAGCAGCGTCCTGGCGTACCAGAGCGACCCACTTGCCGCGCTCACCGTGGCGTACCGCGCCCTCAAGCCAGGTGGGGTGATCTCGACACGTGAGCCGCAGAAGGAAGGCGACTGGTTTGGCGGCCCGCACCGCGAAGCATGGGTGTTGCTCAACCGCCTGATCATGGAGGATGGCTTCAAGTCCGCCGGCGACGACCCGTTTATTGGCCGCCGGTTGGGGACTTTGTTGCACGCCGCGGGCTCTGAACGACTGGAACTGACGCTTGCACTCTCACCAGCGCTCTCGAACGTTCAGGCGGTCGCTGGTTTCGCTCAGCGGCGTTTGAATGATCCGGAGTTCGTTGCTCGGGTCGTGCGCCGCGGTTGGATCACGGCTGA
>JAFAPL010000710.1 GCA_019247135.1 Chloroflexota bacterium
CAGCAGCCTCGTGCGGGCTGTCGGCGGTGTGGACGCTGTCGTCCACCTGGGGGAGATCGTCGGTGATCCAGCCTGTGCGCTTGACGAGCAGATAACTCTGGAGATCAATCTCGCGGCTACACGCATGGCCGCCGATGTGGCGAAGGGCTTCGGTGTGCGCCGCTTTGTCTATACCTCGTCGTGCAGCGTGTATGGCGCGAGCGAGGGGCTTGTCGATGAGGGCTCAGAGTTGAATCCAGTCTCGCTTTATGCACGTACCAAGATTGCCGCGGAAAGGGCACTTCTCGGCTTGCGCGGCAATGAATTTCATCCAATCATCGTGCGCCTTGCGACCGTATACGGGCTGTCCCATCGCCCGCGGTTCGACCTGGTCGTGAACACACTCGCGGGGCGGGCATACACGGATCACGAGATAACGGTTTTCGGCGGGTCCCAATGGCGGCCCTTCGTCCATGTTCGCGACGTGGCGCGCGCGTTGCTGCTGTGTCTGGAAAAACCACTCGAACTCGTCGAAGGCGAGGTGTTCAACGTCGGATCCGACGCGCAGAATTACACGATTCAGCAGATTGCCGAGTGCGTGGCAGCAGAAGTACCGGACACGCGTGTGTACGTTGCCACCGGCAGTCCTGATTCGCGTAACTACCGCGTCTCGTTCGGCAAGATCAAGCGCGAGTTGGGCTTTGAGCCGCAGCGCCACGTGCGAGACGGGATTCGTGAGATCGTCGCGGCGCTTGCCAGCGGAGACATCACGACGTACCACGATCCGCGCCACAATAACGTGGAGTACCTGCGAGCACAGTACGCGAGTGGTCATGTACGAGCGTACCACCCCGCACTGCTGTACAGCAGCGACTCGTTTGTGGCCGACGAACTGCTCGTGCCTGCCTCCGCCTCATGAGCAGCGGCCGTTACCTGGCCGCATTCCGCCACTGGTGGTGGCTGCCAATCCTGACGGTCGTCGTCGCGGCGGGTATCAGTTACGCCGTAGCGCAGCGGTTACCCAGAGTGTATGAGGCTCACGCAACTCTGCTGGTAAATTTCACACCGCCGCAGGCTCCGCCTACATACAACGACGCCCTGTTGAGTCAGCAACTGGTAAAGACTTATACGCAGATGGTTGTTCAGCCGGTCGTGCTGGAGCAAGTTGGTCCTGTGCTGGGGCGGGCGCTGACCGCTGAAGACCTCGAGCCGGTCGTGGCTGCGCAGCCGGTGCGGGATACGCAGCTGTTTACGATTTCGGCTCAGGCACTCGAGCCGGATCTCGCGCGTGACGTGGCCAACACGGTCGCGAACGTGTTTATCGCCCAACAAGATGAACGCCTATCTCAAAACGCCGTGTCCAGTGCTATCAGTGTCGTGCAGCCTGCGCGTCTGCCAGTCGCTCCGACCGAGCCGCGCGTCGGGGTTGACGTGGCGTTTGCCAGCCTGATCGGATTGCTGGTGGGGCTCGGGCTCGTCTACTTGCTGGCCTGGCTCGATGACACACTCAAGAATGTCGCCGAAGTCGAGCGCGCGAGCGACGCCCCCGTCCTTGGCGTCATTCCGCACGTGTCTAACAGGTCGAGCTCCAGTCGCGCCCGGTCGACGGAGGCATACAGGCTGGTGCGTACCGCACTCGACTTCGCGACTGCAGGCCAGCCGGTTCGCACCCTCCTGGTAACCAGTCCTGGCTCCGCCGAAGGCAAGTCCTCGGTGGTCGCCAATCTATCCGTTGCCACGGCGCAGGCCGGAGCACGCGTGGTGGTGGTCGACGCGGACCTGCGCAAACCCGCGCTCCACCGCTATTTCGGCCTGACCAACGAGTACGGAGTGACAGACTTGCTGCAGCCTGGGCGGTTGTCGAACGATGTCGAAGACCATTGTCGCGGTGCCGAGCCGTCGAATCTGCGGGTGCTGACGGCTGGGCCAGCTTCGACCGGAGCCACCGAACTGCTGCAGTCGAAGGAATTCGCGCAACTTCTCGAGAACCTGATGCAGCGGGCCGATGTTGTGATCCTTGATAGTCCGCCGGTGCTGGCCGTGGCGGACGCGCTGGTGCTCGCGGGTCAGACCGACGCAACGCTGCTCGTCGTAAAGGCCACCAGGACACGCTCGGTCGCGTTACGTCGCGCGAGTGTCGCATTCACTCGCAGCGGAACGCGACTGCTTGGGGTTGTCCTCAACGATGCACCATCTGAAACCGAGACCTATCCGTCACAGGCTTTACCACGTGATCGGCCCGGCCGAGGAGCAGATGTCACGAGCGGCCGTGCTGCCGGTCGCGAGGGATAACGCTCCACGTGCAGGTCACGTTTCTGGGGCACGCAGGATTTTGCGTTGAAACAGAGGCGGCCGTCGTCCTCATGGATCCCTGGCTGAGCCCGACTGGTGCGTTTGACGGTGGATGGTTTCAGTTGCCGCGCAACGAGCACCTCACGCCGTTGGTTCAGCAGAAAATGGCACAGCCTGGCCGACGTAAATACGTCTACATCAGCCATGAGCACAAGGACCATTTCGACCTGCCGTTCCTCGAATCGCTCGAAGCGCGGGACTTCACTCTGCTCGTCGGTCGGTTTCAGCGCCGAGAGCTGGAAAACAGCCTGTCCAGCTACGCGTGTGTGGGGTTGCTTGCTTGTGAGGATGGTGAGCGCATACCGATCCCGGGCGGGTACATCAAGCTTTTCCTGGACGACTCCGGCCTCAATCGCGACTCAGGGATCCTCGTGAAAGCGGGCGATGGTTCCTTCCTGAACCTGAACGATTGCAAGATCTACGATCGTCTTCAATCGGTCATCGACAACGACGGTCCGATTGACGCCTTCACTTGCCAGTTCTCGGGCGCGACCTGGCATCCGACGTGTTACGAGTATCCCAGACCAAGCTACGAACGAATTGCCCGACGCAAGATGTTCAGCAAATTCGAATCGGTGGCTCAGGCAATCCGCATCCTTCGACCGCGAACATATCTCCCAAGCGCCGGCCCCGCCTGTTTCCTGGATCCGGACCTCATCCACCTGAATTTCGAAGCAGTGAACATTTTTCCACGCGCTCGTACGTTCATCAACTACCTGGACCGTCGGCTATCCGATCTGGCGACCAGCTGGCCCGACGTGAGCCCGGGCGACGTGCTGGACGTCGTATCGGGGGATGTCGCATGGCAGGCCACCGAGCGAGTAGACGACGTCAATTTCGCCAGCTACATCGCCACATACGCGGCCGACCGGCATAACTACCTCCATCAGCTGAAGCACGGCGGCGAGGCTGGTCGCTCACCGTGCGAAGTGCTCGAGCTGCTCCAACTCGAGCTGCAGCGCAAGCTCGAGCACTTCCCGCTCGCCGTGCGCCTGAACGTCCCGCTCTACGTTGGCCTGACAGAACTCCGAGACGTGCTACTCGAAGTGAACTTCAAGGAGAACGTCGTCAAGTTCATCGCTCCGCCCGAGCAGCGCGACTTCTATCGCGTCCTCATACCCGGCTGGGAGGCGTCGCGCGTCGCGAGTGGCCGCATCACCTGGGAGGATCTGTCGCTGACGTTTCGCGCCAGGCTGAAACGCGAGCCTGACGTGTACCAGACGATGCTGCAAGCCTTCCTCATTCTGGAGCCGGACGATCTCGA
>JAFAPL010000776.1 GCA_019247135.1 Chloroflexota bacterium
AGCGTGGGTCCAAGTGTCGACGGCGGATACTACCTGATCGGCATGCGCCACCCACACCTCGGGGTATTCGAGGACATCAGCTGGAGCACCGCTTCCGTTTTCGCCGATACCTTGCAGCGTGCGCACGCGCTCTCCTTAAATGTCTCCACGTTGCCGACGTGGTACGACGTGGACGACGCCGAGCACCTGGCGCGACTTCGGAACGAGCTGCGGTCCAGCCCGGCTGACCTGGCGCCCCATACGCGCGCTGCGCTCTAGGCGCTCAGCCTTGTGGCACCAGCAGCTTCGGCGTCTGTTTAGACCGCTCCGCGTATTGACCTGCAACGTGGTTGCCGACCTCCGCTCCTGCTCCCGAATGAGTCAGAATGACAACCGCGCCTCCGAATCCACCTCCGGTGAGCCGCGCACCGTAGACCGCACGCTGCTCCAGCGCGAGCTCGACCAGCAGATCGACTTCCGGAGTAGAGACCTCAAAATCCCTGGCTTGCGACCAGTGGGACTCCACGAAGAGCGCTCCAAGTCGCTTCGGATCTGCCGCCTCCAGCGCGTCCACCGCCTGGAGAACGCGCTCGTCTTCTGTCACGACGTGGCGTGCACGACGCGACAGCGGCTCGGCGAGCGCATCGATTCTCTCCAGATCATTTGTTGTGACATCGCGTAGCTCGCGGACTTTGAGAAGACGTGCCGCCGTCTCGCACTCGGCTCGTCGCGTGTTGTAGTCACCTCCGGCGATCGCGTGCCGGACTCCCGAGTCAATCACCACCAGATCAGCCGTGGACGGTAGTGGCACGCGACGATACTCCAGCGAGCGCGTGTCGAGAAATAACGCGGTGCCCTGGTCAGCCAGATTGGCCGCCATCTGGTCCATGATTCCGCAGCGCGCACCAACGAAGTCGTTCTCAGCAGTCTGTCCGATTTTCGCCAGCATCACATCATCCAGGTCGAGTTGAAACGCGTCGCGGAGTCCGCGAAGTAGGGCAACCTCCAGTGAGGCGCTGGACGATAGACCGGCGCCGAGTGGCACCTCTGAGCTGATCTTGAGGTCGAATCCGGCCATGATTTGAAAGCCCGCGGCACGCAGAGCCCACGTAATCCCCTGGACGTAATCCAGCCAGTTGCGTTGCTGCTCCTCTTCGCCAACAATGTACTCGCCCGGCGGAGACGCGTTCTTACTCCGCGCGGTGACTCGGTTGTCATTGCGGACCCGCAGCTGCGCGTGCGTTCGCTGCGGGATCGCCGTCGGCAGGACGAAGCCACCGTTGTAGTCGGTGTGCTCGCCGATCAGATTCACGCGGCCCGGCGCATCAGCGTGGACAACTGGATGGGATGGCGACATACGACCACCCCACGGTACCGCGTCTGCGTCCGGGAACGCGGTTAGTGTCCGACGCCCAGGAGAAACAGGAGGATGATCAGGACCAGGGGCAAGCCCAAGAGCCATAACAGAATGAGAATCATATGCTTCGTACTCCTTCGCTGATTCGCACCACGGACGGGTAGGCTGCACGACACGCACTGTCGATGCGAGTCCTGCCGCACTCCACGACCGATGCGCCACTGGTGCGCAGACCGACGGATTGGCAGGCGTGCCGCGTCATTAGTTGCGCCTCAGATCTGCCGCCCGGCGGTGTGGTTCCGCGCCCGCCGCACGCCTCTGGACGGGGCGGCGCACGGTCATGGGCTCGCCCGAGGCCATCCAACCACCAATCACGGCGCCGACCAATCCGATGAGCAACGCCGTGACCGCTCCGAGCGCCGCGTTCCGCGCCGCCGTCGCCGCCGCGGGATCGGCTGTGACCGCCTGCTGGTTCGCCCAGACGGGGGTCAGTCCGAGTCCGCCTAACCAGGCGCCGAACAGCGTGCCGCCGCCGAGCGCAGCGAGCACCACCAACAGTGGCACCGCCACAAGCCAGACGATCGCCGCGTTCAGAATGTCGGTCTCGGCGCGTCGGTACGCGTTGATCTTGCCCGTTATCCATCCGCCGGCGACGAACGAAAAGAACGCTCCGCAAACGGTGAACACCAGCGCGGCGATGCCGACGTCCTTCCAGCTGGCGATTTTGCCCGACGGACCCAGCTGGTGCGCTCCGAGAGCTGCGCCGATCAAACTGATGATCAGTGCGATGGCGAGGGCGGCGAGCACCCCAACCCAGATTGCACTCCAGTTGATGGGCCACGCGGTCGCCGCGCGTGGCTCTACGTCGTCGCGGACACGCCGCACGACGGTGATGTCGTCCGACGCTCCACCAGTGACCTCCATATTGGGTTTCGCTCCTTTGCTGCGCGGTGCGGGTTTGCTGTGTGGTTGGTGCGCAGCGCGCGTCGAAAGAACCGGGAGTCGCAGGGTGCGTGCCATGAAGACTTCTTACAACTTCTCGTGCACGCCCAGTGTTTTGAGCCGGCGGCCCCGGGTCAGCATGGCGTGACGGGGCAGCGTGGCGCGTCGAATGCACGCCTGGAGACTTCCACGTGACGCTTTGTTCCACTCACGTGACGCTCCACGTGACGCTTCGGCCTGCGCGTCCGCTCGCCTAGCCAACAGTCCTCACGGCGCGAGGGCGCGCGGGGGAAATTGTGACACGCACATGACGCTTTTGCGCGTCCACGTGACGCTCTACGTGACGCCTGGTGTGGTAAGCCGCGCGCTAAATACTGTCCGTCGGACCAGTACTCGAGGTACGGCGCCGCCGGGCGGTGCCGCGCGCTCGAGTTGTGCCATCGGCGCCCGGGCTTTCGGCTTCGCCGTCGGCGGCGGTCGCGCTGCTATCGACCTCGACGGCACCATTCTGGAACGTTGAATCCAGCCCAGCCGCACCATCCCTGCTGTTGGCGGCCGCGCGGCGCCGTCGAGTACCGCCGCGATCGCTGGCGGGCTTGCCATTCACCTCGGCGGAACTCTGCTTCGCCTCGGCCGCGGACTGCTTGCCGACCGTGCCGTCCCGGCGCGCCGGGCGCCTCGGGGTCGGCGGAGCGGGCTCGACGAGATCCGTTTCCGAGGCGACAGGCGGAGTGGACTCGCGGTCCGGCTGCGAGGCGACTGACGGCGCGGGCTCGCGGTCCGGCTGCGAGGCGACTGACGAAGTGGACTCGCGGTCCGGCTCGGAGGCCACGGGCGGAGTGGGCTCGCGGCGCGCGTCCGATACGACCGACGATGCCTCCGCCGTCTTCGCTTGACGCCGACCGCGTCGCGGCGTTCCGGAGGCCTCGGTCGAAGCCGAA
>JAFAPL010000844.1 GCA_019247135.1 Chloroflexota bacterium
ATGACCTCGACGCGGTGCCCGACGCGCAAGCGGTACGTCACGCCCGGGTAGCGTTGGGACGCCACGTCCAGGTACCCGTCCATGACCAGACGTTCCCAGAGATCTTCGCCGAGCGTACTCCGCGCCACCTCCTCGGCACGCTGGCGCGCCTCCAGATAGTCACGTGCCGAAAAGTCGGCGCCCGCGGTGCGCTTGGGCAGATGGTCCCAGTAGTAGCGCCACGGGCGCTCGACCGGACCGTCACGCCGCGCGCCTTCTGGACCCGGCGTGGGCAGAAGCTCCCACGCGGTGATCTTCCGCCAGAGAGAGCGCAGCGGTTCGAAGATGTGAGCCATCGACCGAGAAGCAATCAGCCGTCAGTCATCTCGCGCGCAGTGTCGCGAGTACTGACGGCCAACTCGATAGATAGCCGACGACCAAAGGGTTACTGCGCGGGGGTCCAAGGGGCGTGGCCCCTTGAAATCCCCATTCGGTGCGCTAGCCGCCCGCGATGGGCGAGATGATCTGGTACTCCTCCACCTGCGGATCAAACGGGGCATCGTCCAGCACGTGTCGAGTACCGACCTTGCGCGAGACGGCGCAGCCCTTGTCGCGAGCTTCCCGCAGGATCCGCTCCGCTTCCTGGATGCTTTCGCGCGCCTCCTCAGTGTCTGTGTCGGCGTCCCACTCGACCAACTGGTGTCCGCGACGATTGGCGACAATGATGCGGCCCACGCGTGAGCCCTCCTTCGAGAAAGCTAAGAAGCGCGTATGTGTTCAAAACAGCCTACGCCCGCCGTGATGCCGCTGCAAGGGATATCGCAAGATGGATGCGACTCGACTCAGGTGTGGTGTCCATTTGCGCGAACACACCCGTGCGGTTTGTCGCGGCTCTCCATCGGCTCGCCGCACAGCGGACACCGCGGCCGACCCGCGGCGACCACTTCGGCGATGTTGCGACTCAGCGCGCGCAGCTGGTCGCGCGTGGCGCGACAGGCGAATGTGGCGGGCTGGCTTGGCTCCTCTTCTTCAGCTCCACTGCCCTCGATGTCGTACGCGAGCACCACGTAACGCGGCCCCGTTTCCAGCTCGCTTTCGTCCTGGCCGAGGGCCAGCCTGCCGACCTTGAAGTCGACCGTCGGATTGGGCGGAAAGGTGTCCACGGGCGGCTGGCGCGGAGGACGAGCGGCCGAGCGTCCCTGGAACTCGGCCAGCAGTTGTTCGATCGCCAGACCGAGTGCCTGGAGCTGTTCCTTTTCGACCCACATTACGGCGGCGCGACCATCATCGCTCTCCACCAGCAGGCGGAAAGTGCGGTGGCCTGGCTCACCGATCGCCTGGGCCTGCAGACGCGTAGCGGGCCCGAAGACGTATTGGGCGTCAAACACTGCTGTTACGCATAGTACGGGTATCGGATCTGCAGTCCACCGTCAACCGTCGATAGACGGTCGACGGCCTATCAGGCGCTTTTGCGCTGGTACAGTCGCCGCGCGGTGGCCAACGCATCGACCAACGCGTCGACATCATCCGCGCGGTTGTAGACGTAGAAGCTCGCCCGCAGCGTCGCCGCGACGTCCAGAACTCGGTGCAGTGGCTGACAACAGTGGTGTCCAGCGCGCACTGCCACACCTGCTTCGTCGAGGATCGTGCCCGCATCGTGCGGATGGACTCCGTCCAGGTTGAACGAGACGACCCCGGTGCGCCCGTTGGGATCACGCGGACCGTACACGCTCACGTCCGGGAGGCTCAACAGCCGATCCATGGCGTAGCCCGCCAGTTCGACCTCATGCGCCCGCACATTCTCCATCCCGAGGTCGTCCAGGTAGGCGGCCGCCGCCGCGAGCCCGATCGAATCTGCGACGCTCGGTGTGCCCGCGTCGAACTTCTCAGGCAAGGGAGCCCAGGTCGCGCGGTCCTCGAAGACTTCGCGGATCATTCCCCCGCCGCCGAGGAATGGCGGCATTTCTTCGAGCAGCTCGCGCCGACCCCAGAGCACGCCGCTACCCAGCGGGGCGAGCATCTTGTGGCCCGAGAAGGACAGGAAATCAACGGCCAGAGACTGCACGTCGATCGGGATGTGGGGAACGCTCTGCGCACCGTCGGCGACGACGATCGCGCCGACCGCGTGGGCCTGCTCCACGATGGACGGCATATCGGACAACGTGCCGAGCACGTTGGAGGCGTGCGCGACCGCAACGACCTTCGTGCGCGGACTCAGCAGCTCGCGGAAATGGTCCAGGTCGAGCCTGCCGTCGGGCGTGAGTCGGATCAGCCGCACGCGAGCGCCCGTGTCCTGGGCGACGCGTTGCCAGGGCACAA
>JAFAPL010000904.1 GCA_019247135.1 Chloroflexota bacterium
TTGAAGAGCACATCCAACCGGCCGAACGCCTCCCTGATGCGCGCGAACAGCGCCTGGACGGACGCGGGGTCGCCGACGTCGGTGGGTACACAGAGCATCGCGCCGTCGGAGTGCTGCGCGAGGCGCGCGGTCTCTTCCAGGGCCGCGGCACGGCGACCGGCCAGGACCACCGCATACCCGGCGGAGTGAAGGGCAAGCGCGGCGGCTCGTCCGATGCCGCTGCCGGCGCCCGTGACCAGCGCGATCTTTCCGTTGTTTATCATCTTTGTTGTGTTCGTGAGGGGCACAGCACGCCATAAGGCTACCATGCGTTGGTCAAAGGCGAAACGCTTCTTGCACAGATGTAGTGACGGGCGTACGGTGTTCGCTCAATAGCCTGATCGCGCGTCGCGGCTCACCTCACGACGTGCCCATCATGTAAGGGTTAGAGTTGCCGATAGTCGGGCAGCGAAATACACGCGCTCAGAACGCACGGCATGCGCCCTGGATAGTCGGTCACGGTGGCAGGCCGATGGGCAACGGCTCTGGCTGAGGAGAGGACGGCACCATCGGGTCGGGCGCGGACGGACGACGTATACTGCGCTGTGTGCTGCAACGGATTGGAAGGGGCGTGCGCGCCAGCATGGGGGGACGCCATCGTGGTGACGTTGCGGAGTCCGGCGCGGCCGGATGCCCGTACTGGGCAAGCACTGTTTCCCTTGATCGCCGTCACCGCGCTCATCTACATGGCGATCGTCTTCCTCACCGTTCGGCCCTATGGGGGAAATGTGAGCGCCATGATCGGCGCATGGAGCCCCTTGGTGAAGGCGCACCGCGGAGTGGTCGGGCATCGCGTCGTGGTTTTTCGCGACAGCGGCTATGACGGCTTTACGTATTACGTAGTGGCCGGCAACCCTTTCCTGGGCCAGTCTGTCTATCGTGACGCGTTTCGCTCACAGCGCATCGGCTATCCCGTGGCGGTGGCCATCGCGTCGCTAGGCCGACTCGCCTGGCGTCCTGCCGCCATGGTCGCCGTGAATCTCATCTCTGTGCTGGCAATCGCGTATCTGGCGGGGCTCATCTTACTCGACGTCGGACGGGACGCGCGCGTCTGGCTGGCGCTCGTCTGCGCCGTGAATCCAAGCCTAATCATTGGCGTTCAGCGCGACCTGGCCGAGCTGCTGATGACGGCCCTGGCACTGGGTGGTCTATTGCTGTTCCTGAGGTAGCGGATCGGTTGGGCGTCGCTCGCGCTTGCCGTCGCCATGTTGACGCGCGAGGTGGCCATACTCTTTATCGCGCCGATCGTAGCAGCGGAGGTGTTTGCCCGACGCCCGCGGCGCGCCGTGGCGCTCGCGCTGTCGGTGGCGCCATTTGTCGCCTGGCAACTTATCCTCTCCGCGACGTTGGGCCAGGCCGGAATCGCCTCCTCGGAAGGACAATTCGTTCAGCCGCTGATGGGTATGCGCGCGGTCATCGTGGCGGCCCTTCACGCCACGGGCGGGCACAGGGCCGGCTGGATCAGCGTCATAGCCGTGATCTTGTTCGTCGTCGCCGCCCTCGTCGTCTCCATCCTGACCCTGCGCAAGCGCTACGACATCTTCGCCGCCGGGATGCTGGTCCATGCCGCGGCGGCGATCTTCGCCGCGTCCTCGATCTGGCTGGGGTTCGCGTCCGCGGCGCGGGTGTTCGGCGGACTGTACCCATTGACGACGTGCGCCTACGCGCGTCACCGTGGGCGTCCGCTAGCACTGCTCGTGGGAGGAATCGTTGCGCTCACGGCATTTACCGTCATTCGATTCGTCTTCCTAATGCCGCACGAGGCGTACTACCTGACCCCTTGAATCTATCGGCTTTGCGGCTCATGAATGGCTCGCGCTTGACTTCGCGGGGAGGCGCACACCGCGACAGATCAGAGCGGATCGAAGGAACTCTCGCCACGTCGTCGCCCGGTTACGCTCGGATTACTCTTTCGACTCTAGATCGAGTGGGCAGCAGAATCCCATGTGTCGCGCCATGCGCGAAACCGCGCCCGGTGACGAACGGCTCCATCGCCTTTGCCGCGACGGTCACGGAGTGGAATTGAGCAACCTCCAGTGTAACGTTGTCGGCGGGGTCGTCGTTGGACAGGACGCGGTAGAGCGCGCGATGCTGGCACTCGACGCCAATTATGCGCATG
>JAFAPL010000922.1 GCA_019247135.1 Chloroflexota bacterium
GGTGTCCCCAGGCGGATCATGATCCGCCTGGCCCAGCCGATCATGATCGGCTGGGTCCGTCCAACACTTGATACAAACGTGCACATGGCGCGGATGAGCGGCAAACGGGCGTTGATGGAGCAACTGATCGCCGAAGATGTGCGGTACATCTTCGGCAACCCGGGGACGACCGAGCAGGGCTTCATGGACATCGTCCAGGACTACCCCTCGGTCGAGTTCATGCTCGCCTTGCACGAGGGCGTCGCCGTGTGCATGGCCGACGCCTACGCGCGGCTGACCAGGCGACCCGCGTTCGTCGAGCTGCACATCGCGCCAGGTCTTGGCAACGGGCTCGGCATGATGCACAACGCGCGCATCGGCAAGACGCCGCTCGTCGTGTACGCCGGCCAATCGCCCAGCGACGTGCTGCTCCAGGAGCCACACCTGTCAGGGCCCCTGGTCGAGATGGCCAGGCCCGTCGCGAAATGGTCAGCGCAAGTGGAGCACGCGCACGACATTCCGCGCGCGGTGCGCCGGGCATTCAAGATCGCGAGCGAGCCGCCGCAGGGTCCGGTGTTCCTCGCTTTGCCCATGGACGTCCTCGACGACGAAGCCGAGGTGGACATCGCCCCGACGACGTACACGAACTGGCACGCGCGACCGGATCGCAAGGGCCTCGAATGTGTGGCTGAGCTGCTGGCCGCCGCGCGTAAGCCGATGCTCATGGTTGGCGATTCCGTAGCGCTATCCAATGCGCAATCTGAAGTGGCCAGAGTAGCCGAGCTGGTAGGCGCGCCAATATTCGAGTGCTATGCCTCCGAGTTCAACATCTCGAGTCGTCATCCATTGAATCTGGGAAGTGTCGACTTCGTCACGCCGAAGACGATTCGCTCGACGCTCGCGGACTGCGACGTGCTGTTCGTCGTCGGCGCACCAGTCTTCCAGCTGATCTTCCCCGAACCCGAAGCGCCGGTCATAGGCCCCGAAACGAAGCTCGTTCAGTTGGACTGCTATACGCACGAGATCGGCAAGAACGTTCGACCGGACGTGGCCTTGCTCGGCGACCCGAAAGCTGGCCTGGCCGAGCTCGCTGAGCTGTTGAGCGAGCGGCTGACACGCGACAGGGCCGAGGCGGCGGACGAGCGCCGCAGGGCGGCGGAGGCGTCGGTCGCGTCGGTGCACGCGCGGTACTGGGCGTACGTGCAGAAGAACTGGGAGAACACGCCGATCAGCGGCCCGCGCCTGATGCACGAGCTCAAGCAGGTGCTGCCCGAAGATGCGCTGGTGTTCGCGGAGGGAATCACCAACAGCAAGCACGTGGAGATGGCGATTGCGCCAGAGCGCCCGGGCCAACTGGTGAAGGTACGTGGTGGCGGGATCGGGCCGGGCCTCCCCGGTTCGCTGGGTGCCGCGCTCGCCCGGCCGGATCAGAAGGTGGTGGGTATCTGCTCTGACGGCGCGGCGATGTACAGCATCTCGGCTCTGTGGACCGCGGCGCACCACCGCATCCCCGTCACGTACATCATGCTCAGCAACCGCGCGTACCGGATATTGAAGCTGAACATGCTGGAGTACCTGGGCGAGGCGGCGCGCGGACGCGAGTTCGTGGCGATGGACCTCGACCAGCCGGAGCTGCGATTCGATCGCATGGCTGAGTCGATGGGCGTGCCAGCGCGTCGGGTCGAACGGCCCGAAGACCTGGCGCCGGTGTTGCGCGAAGCAGTCTGCCACCGTGGTGGACCGTTCCTCGTCGACGTGGTCCTCGAGAGCCCTATACCGGGTCGCTGACGCCGCCACTCGGTGGCTTCCGTTCGGGCGTTCCAGTTCTTGAATCTCTCGAATTGAGTTTCCGGCCTGAGTCAGCGCCAGCCCGCGCGAGCACTAGCCAGCCACCCGCAACCATGCGACGCGTGAACGTGAAGGGCGCCAGCGGCGCAGGCAAGACCACGGTCGCCGCCCTGCTCGCCCAGCGCCTCGGCGTGCCCCACATCGAGCTCGACGCGCTGCATCACGGGCCGAACTGGGCAGAGCCCACCAACGAAGAGTTTCAGCGGCGCGTGCAACAAGCCATGCAAAACGCATCGGAGGGCTGGGTCATCGACGGCAACTACGAGCGCAAGGTCGGCACGCTCGTCACCGATGCCGCCGACACGGTGCTCTGGATCGATCTGCCACTCTGGGTGATCCTGCCGCGGCTCTGGCAGCGCACGTCGCACCGCATCCGCAACAACGTCGAGCTCTGGAACGGCAACCGCGAGGCCTGGAAGACAGCGTTCTGGGGACGCGAGTCGCTATTCGTGTGGGCGATTCGTTCGCACCGGCGCCACAGGCGCGAGTGGCCCGTGACGTTCCGATGCCACCCCGGCTTCGTGCGGCTACGCTCGTCCGCCGACGTTCGTCGCTGGCTCGCTGAGCACACCTGAGGAGCGGGCTTCGCGCAACGCGGCGATGAGCCGCCCTTGTGCCGCTCGCGGCGGCATCACCGTGGGTGCTACGCGTTTGCGCCAGGTCAGCCACACGAGCACGGCGCCAAGCAGCGTCCCGCCGAGCGCAAACGCTGGCCAATTGCTGGTGGCCCTCGACGGCACCACCGTACGCGCTGGAAACATCGCGAACACGGTGATCTTCGACTGGTCGTTGATGACGATGCGCACCTCGGTTGGGCCGCTCGTGCAGGAGCACGTGTAGGTCCAGATGGCACGATTCGCAATGACCCGTACTTGCTCGTTGCTGATGCGCACGTTTGCGCTCAGAAAGCCGTTGGCTTGCAGGAACTCCCTCAGGCCTTCGGGTCCGCGGTAGTTGTGGCCGGCGGGGTCGGTGGCCGAGCCATTGTCATCGAAAAGCCTGAGCGCCGAGTCGACGTCGCCCCTGGCCAGCGCTTCGCGGTACGCCACCACGGTCGACGCGGGATCCCACTGTTGTGCTTCGGCGGGGGCGGCCACCACTAGGAGCACCAGCAGCAGCACTGCCCCGCACGCGCGCGCCACACGGGCAGCATATCGCAGCCCTGCGCCGCCGACGCGTGGCGCCGAGTACGCGCGCGGGGGCGCCTGGACAGCTCAACCTCAGAGGCTTCACCATCGAACAGCGATGGCCGCTGCGCGATATGTCCTCCGTCGCTGCGGGTTCTGTGCGCTGGTCGTCTGGCTCGCGCTGACTGCCAACTTCCTGCTCGCGCGACTCGGGACGCCCGATATCTCGCGACCTCG
>JAFAPL010000950.1 GCA_019247135.1 Chloroflexota bacterium
CGAAACCGTGACCAGCGCGACGAACCGGTCCAGCAGGACCACCAGACCGAGGCCGGCCAGGATTGCCAGCACCGGGGTAATCGCGATGGTGCGCACCGCCGTTGGCGCCTCGAACGCCAGCGTGACGATGCCCGAAGCCAGCGCGGCGCCGGCCCAGGCGAGCAGCAGGACGCTCCGCCAGTCGCGCGCGCGCAGTACGACCAGGCCCATGCCAAACACGACCAAGCCGCCGCTGAGCGGATCGAGCATGGGCGCGCCTGGCAGATTGTGACGGCCGTTCATGTCGCCGCTGACGTTGAACATGAGCACGTGCTTCTGGAGGTTCTCCCAGAGCTGCTGCACCTTCACCGCGTTATCGACAGGCGCGGCCAGAATCAGCGTCTGGACCGTGCGGGCGTTGTAGTCGGCCGGGTGCTGAAGCGCGAAGATCACGACCGGCAGCCCGATCAGAACCGCACCGCCTGAATAGAGACCGGTGCGGCCGGCGAACGTCGCGAGCGGCCAGCGCTGGACAAGCGCCGCGTACCCCAGCACCAGGAGCGCCACCAACGGCATCACGCGATAGCCGGTGTATGCGTGGAGCCCGAGGCCGAGACCCAATCCGGCCAGCGCGAAGTCTGTCCAGCGGCCGCGGCGCATGGCGCGCGCGAGCAGCCAGAACGCGACCACCGCGGCCAGCGGCAACGAAATGGGATTGAACGCGAGCCGGGAGAAGTCGAGATGCCAGCGCATCAGAGCGAGCAACGCGCCGGCCGCGAGACCCACGCGCCAGCCGAACAACTCCCGACCGAGCAGATACGTCACCGCCACCGTAAGCGCGCCCACCAACGCGGCCGCCAGGCGCGCCGAGAAAATATTGTCGCCCAGCACCTCGGCCAGGGCAGGCATCAGGTAAAAGAAGCCCGAGGTGTCCCGGCCGTAGGTTTGCAGAATCGGCGTATACGTCCCGTGCTCGACGACGCGGCGGATCTCGAGGGCGCCCTGCGCTTCGTCGTACCAGATGCCATAGGGCACATCCGCGACCTGCCAGATGCGCGGCAGCAGCGCCAGGACGAATAGCCCGAGCGCCACGAGGGCAACGCTTCGCGGCCGGCTCGCGGGACCCCACACGCAAGCGAGCACCGCCAACGCCACGCCCGCGAGCCACACCAGCGCCGCACGGCTGGCGCTGGCGTTCTCAAAGCCGCTGACCCACCACATGCCAGCGGCGAGAACGCCGAGCAGCGCGGCCACACCGACAAGCCATACTCGCCGGCGCACTCGGGAGATGAGCGCGGGGACGGCCGCCCGCGTAGGGGACGCGACCCAGCGCGGGGGCACCACGCGCTCGGTCGCCGAGCATCCGACAGCCCAGACGAGCCCGCCACCGAGCAGTAGCCCAAACAGCGGCCACGGGTCGGCTTTCGCCGCCGACGCGCCCATTGCACCAAGCGCGCCTGCTGCGCCGAGGCCGCCCAGCACGAGCAACTCGACCCCCGCCCACATGACTCCGCCCAACGGCGGATCGAAATGCTCGAGTTGGAGCCACGTGGTGACCCTGCCGCCAAGCGCGGGCCACACGGGCATACCTCGTGGGGGCGGCGTCCGGGGAAGCGTGGTCGTGGTGGTCGCCCATCTGCGCCATCGCTGTACGGCCGGCTGCCCTAAAGCCACGAGGCTGCAGAGCACGAGCGCTATCCCGGCCATGGTCAACGGCGCGGCGAACTGCCGGCCTTGCGCGGGCGGCGCAATGTCCGCAAAGGGGCTCAGGTCGATGCGTGCGAGTCCGTCATCGCCGAGAACCCAGAGCGCCGACCCATCCGGCGCGACTTGAACCTGGCTCGGACGCGTGAGCGGTAGTGGCGTGCTCGATTGGCTCCCGATCTCAGCCAGCAGACGCCCCGCGCTATCAAACATGCGCACTGAGTGCTGTTGGAAGTCGGGCACGAATACCCGTCCCAGTCGATCCACGGCGAGCCCCAGTGGCGGGGTGGGCAGCGGCCAGTTGTTGGCCGGCTGCCCACCAGCGTCCCAGTGCTCGATGCGACGGTTCTCGCTATCCGCGACGTACAGGCCGCCATCCGTGCCCAGCGCGATGGACACGGGCTGCTTCAACTGACCCGGCCCTGACCCGGCGCTGCCGATTGTGTTGGCGAGCACTCCATTGGGTCCGAACACCAGAACCCGAGCACGGCCCGTGTCGGCCAGGTAAATGTCACCCCGTCGATCAACGGCCAGGCCGTTCGGCCCGTAGGTCGCCAGCGGCCTCAGGTCGATGGATGCGATCGCTTGCCCGTTCTCGTCGAGGCGGAGGATGCGGAGCTGTCCGCGATCAAGCAGGTACCAATCACCATTGCTATCGGCCGCCAAGCCATCCAGGTCGGTTGCAGGGACGTTGTCCTCGAAACGCGGGTCCCACTCGGCCACGACCTGGCCCGTCGAGTCCAGGCGAACGACCCGCTGCCGTAGCCGGTCAACTATCCCAAGGCTGCCGTCCGGTGCGACGGCAAAGCCGGTTGACTGTCCGCCAGACGTGAGACTCGGGAGATGGGCTCGAATCTCGACGCTCGGCGAAGGGGTCGCGACCTGGCCCTGGACGGTCAGAACGACGCCAGCGGTCAGTAGCACACAACCTGCGATGAGCACCGACGCCAGCAGGATCGATCGGCGTGTTCGAACCGCCGTCGCGGCGCGTTGGGAGAAGACCGCCGCGCTAGTCACGCGCCGCGGCGGGGTTGGCCTCCGCCAACTCCACGTGGTCGACGAGGAAGCCGGTGAGGACCGCGCCGCCGGGTTGCTGACCGACTGCTTCGGCCCGACCGCCAGGGTATGCCGCCTCGATCGCTGACATCCGCTGGGCGTAATCGGTTGCCGCGGTCTCTACGAGAAAGGCCACTCCCTTATCACTGGGTATACGATCCAGCGGCAGCGCCAGCGGCCGGTCGCCCACCTCAATTGCGTCAGGATTCGGTACCAGGAAACGCGACGTCTCGCTGTCGAGCGACCACTCTGGCCGGCCGACCACGTACAGGCGGTAGCGATCCTGCAGGCTTCCCGCGTACGAGGCCAGGATCGTGTTCCGGTCGGGCTGCAAGCGCTGGACGATCTGAACCTGGAAGTAGTCGTGGACGTTGGCCCCCAACGCCAGGCCGAAGACGGCTAGCGCGATCCCGCCGAACACGTGCGTCGCTCGCCGGCCCTGGAGTCGTGTGACCCCGCACCATAGCTGCTCGAGCATCAGCGCCGCGCCGAGCATGAGCGCCGGCAGGGTCACCAGCATGCGCTGCGAGGCAAACGCGTCGATGGTCAGCACCGAGCCGAACAGCAACGAAAGCCAGACCCAGGCAGCCAACAGCACGCCACGCG
>JAFAPL010000376.1 GCA_019247135.1 Chloroflexota bacterium
CACTGCCGCTGCTCACCTCCTGCGCGAGTAGCCGGTAGATCTCCGCCTTCGACCCCACATCCACACCGATGGTCGGCTCCTCGAGCACGAGAAGCCGGCTACGAGCCTCCATCCAGCGTGCCAAGACCGCCTTCTGCTGGTTTCCGCCACTGAGCGTGCTCACCAGGCGCTCGGGGTCGCGCGGGCGGATGTTGTAGCGCTCGAGGGCGCGGGCAATGCGGCGTCGCTCGTTTCTGTGTGAGAGCGGGCGCAAGAGGGGCATACCAAGCTGCAGCGGATTCGGGTACACGTTCTCGCGCACGGTCAGCATGCCCGCCAGGCTCTCTTCGGCCCGCCGACTGGACACGAAGCCCAATCCCGAGCGAATGGCCGCGGCGGGCGCTCTCGGGGCGAGCGCCGCGTCCAGGAAGCGGAGCGTCCCGCTCCAGGCATCGCCCGCGCCGCAAATGGCGCGCCCGACCAGGTCCTGGCCGGCGCCGCGCAGTCCCACCAGCCCGACGATCTCGCCAGTGTGCACCTGCAAACTGACCGGGCCGACGTGGGCGGGCAGGCGCAGGTCGCGAAGCTCGAGCAGGACCGCCTCGCCCGCTGGCGACGGGCTGATGAACAACTCCGACAAGCGACGGCCGACGATCTGGAAGACCAGCGCGCCAGGCGTGGTGTCGGCCACGCGCCGTGTGCTGACATTGCGCCCATCGCGGATGACGGTCAAACGGTCGGCCAGACGAAAGACCTCGTCCAGGCGGTGGGTGACGAAGACGATGCCCATGCCGCGGGCGCGCAGCCGGCGCAGGCTGTCGAACAGTCGCCGCACGTCAGCCTCGGGCAGCGACGCCGTCGGCTCGTCGAGCACGAGCACATCGGCCTCGACGGCGAGCGCGCGCGCGATCGCAACCAGGGATCGATCTGCGCTTGCCAGGCTGGCTACCGGCGCGTCCGGATCGGCGGTGCTACCGACCTCCGCCAGCAGGTGCGTCGCCCTGGCTCGAACGGCGCGCCAGTCGATCAGGCGCGCGCCACGGCGCGCATAGCCGGCGACGAGTGCGATGTTCTCGGCCACCGTCATCGAGCCGACCAGTCCGAGGTCCTGGTGGATGAACGAGATCGGCGCGTGCTCGAGGCTGGCCAACGGCTGGTCCCGGATCTCGATCACGCCGCTGTCGGCGCGGTAGACGCCGGCCAGGATTTTGATCAGCGTCGACTTGCCAGCACCGTTCTCGCCCACCAGCGCATGGATCTCGCCGGCCCGCAGCTCGAAATCGACATGGTCGAGGGCGAGCGTGCCCGGAAACTCCTTGGTGACGCCACGCACCGCCAGAAGCGGTGCCCCGGTGCCGGCCAGGTCGGCCGCGTGGACCGGCTCGACCACTGCCGGGACCGGCTCCGTCATGTCGGTCGGCGCTGGCTCACTGGACACCCCATAGCTTGAGGTAGTGGTTCTTGAAGTCGTTGCTCGGCACGAAGGTGCTGTCCGGCCCGCCCTCTATCTGGATGTTGTCTTTGGTGACCAGGAAGACCGGTTGCGTCCAGCTCGCCGCCGGCTGGTTGGCCGCGGCACGTACGGCCGCGTCAAGCGCCTGATACGCCTGCAGGCTGGGCGGCTCGGGCACCGTGGCCACCTGGTACTGTCCCGAGCGGATCCGATCGTACGCCTCCTTGGTGCCGTCCGAGCCCACCAGATGGACATCACTCGGGCCAATGCCACCCGCCTGCAGCGCCGGAATGCCGAAGTCGTAGTAGCCGTCGTAGATGGTCATCGAGTACCAACCCTTGCCGTACTTCGAGGCGAAGGTGGTGAACACCTGCGGTGTGCGCGTCGAATTCTCCGACAGCGGCGAGTCGACGTAGTCGAGTAGCTGGCAGGTCGAGCACGTCGCGAACTGGCTTTTCATCGCTTCTGCCTTGGTGCGGGCGATCTCGTAGTTGCTGTCGTACAGGATGATCGCCTTCCCCTGCCCGCAGGAGTCGGCCATGATGTAGTCCGCCTGCGCCTTGCCGATGTCGTGCGGGTCCGAGGTGATGTTGTCGAACAGGCCGACGTCGGGCGCTGGCCCCGGCAGAGCGACGCCGTGCAGGCCAATCACCTTGACGCCTTGGCTGTTCGCCTCTGCCACGAGGTCTTTGACGGTCGGCACATCCATCGAGGTGATGATGGCCGCTGGCTTCAGCGCGATCGCCTGCGTCAGCGCCGCGGTCCAGCCCTGGGCGGTGCCCTTGCCGTCGATCACCGTTACATCCCACTTGATGGCCTTGGCCGCATCCTGGATCTGATTGCCCCACTCCACCGACAGCGCGTTCTGGGCGTCGGTCGGGATGTACACGACTTTCGCGCCTGGCTGGGGCTTGGCGCTGCTGGACGGGCCGTTCCACTGAGTCTGCGGGCCGGTGCGGTTGACGGTCGCGTCGACGGCAGCCTTGACGGACGGATCGGTGGTCTGGCAGCTCGAGCTGGGGTGCCAACCGACGCCCGTGCCGGCCGCCGCCCCGCTCGCGGCTGGATTGGCGGCGGTTGTTGGCGCGGCGGTGGGCGGCGCGGGTGCGGTGGTCACAACGGGTGCCGCTGTCGGCGCGGGTGGCGCCGTGGGTGCGGGTGCCGCCGTCGGCGCTGAAGACGCGGGCGCGCCCGAGGAGCACGCCACAACCAGCAGCCCCGCCGCCACCGGACCGGCCAACCTGAGCCGAATATCTACGCGCATCGTTTTCCCCCTTTCTCCTGCTCTCAGGAGACGATTGATCCGCTGAGCCCTAACCGGTCGGCTGCCTCGCGCACTCCGACCAGTGTCTGGCGCGCCAGCGGAATGCCTGCTTCTCGGTACGTCTGCCGGGTAAGGAACTCCTTCTCTCCCGGCGCAAAAATGCGGTCGACGCCGGGCGCCAGGCGGCAGGCGTGAATCTGCCGGATGGCCGCATCCACGCGCTGTTTGAACCGCGCCACCTCCTCGAAGGCGGCCACGCGGATGGCGAGTACGAAGTGACCGTCCTGGCCGGGTTGCGGCCCATGCTTCATGTCGCCCAGTTCGGTGCCGTAGCTCGCGCCGGAGAGCATCGACGACAGGATGCCCATGATCATGGCCAGGCCGGCGCCCTTGAAGCCGCCGATGGGCAGCAGGAGGCCCTCGATAGCGGCCGCCGGTACCGTAGTCGGCCTACCCTCGGCGTCAAGCGCCCAGCCTTGCGGGAGCGGCAGGCCCTTCTGCTGATAGACGCGCAGCTTGCCGTGCGCCGAGCCGCTGAAGGCGGCGTCGTAGACGATGGGGTACTCGGTGCCGGCTGGAATCGCCAGGCTGAGCGGGTTGATACCGAGTAGCCGATCAGCGCCGCCCCAAGGCGCCATGGTGGGCAGGGCGTTCGTGGTGACCAGGCCGATCATGTCCTGGGCGAGGGCTTGCATGGCGAAGTAGGCCAGCGCACCGCAGTGGTTGCTGCCGCGGATGGCGGCGGCAGCGATGCCGACCGTGGCGGCCCGTTGGAGCACGCACTGCATGGCGAAGTTGGTGCCGATCTGACCCATGCTGTTGCCGCCGTCCACGACAAGGCACGCGCCGCTGTCGCGCGCAACGAACGGCCGACCACGCGGGTCGACGCCACCCACCGTGAGCTTGTCGACGTATTCGGGGACGCGCAGCACGCCGTGAGAATGGACGCCGCGCAGGTCGGCCTCGATCAGCGAGTCGGCCAGCAGATCGGCATCCGGCTGCTCCATGCCGCAGCCGCGGAAGATGGCCGTGACCAGTTCGAGCAGTGCCCGCGCTTCCACGCGCTGCTCCCGCCCATCGGCATCGTCGGCGAGTGGACCGGCATACCCGTGGGTCATGGCGATCTAAACCGTTTCAGGACGCTAGCAGCTCCCCGCCGGTGCGTCAATAGGCGGACGCGCCACGCCACACCAGGGGCGAGAAACTTACGGCATCGCCCACGATCTACCATGGCGGCGCATGCCTGACGTGCCGATCGTCGACGCGCATCTGCATCTGTGGGACTTGGAGCGGCTGCCTTGGACCATCTGGCCGAGCATGCCGGGTATGGACCGCAGCTTCGGCCTGGCGGAGCTGCGCCGCGATACCCAAGGGCTGCCCATCGATGGGTTTGTCTACGTCCAGGCCGAGGTCGAGCCACCCTTCGCCAGGCTCGAGGCCCGCTGGATCGCCGGGCTGGCCGAAGCCGAGCCGCGCATTCAGGCCATCGTGCCCTGGGCGCCGCTC
>JAFAPL010000435.1 GCA_019247135.1 Chloroflexota bacterium
ACCTCGGGTCCTGCTGGCTCGTCCACCGGCTCAGCATGCCGGCCAGACACCTCAGTTGTCATCAGCATTTGACGACCATGTTCCTCACGCCCTCCGACTCGCTAATTTCGGTGTTCGACCTGCCTCACCAAATGTAGACACAGAGGGGCTTGCGGCGACGCATCACGCAGTGTTTCGGCCGATAGAGGTCATCTGTTCGGATGAAGACTTACATCGTTCCCGGCTGCAGCAGCGTCCGCGGCCCGCAGGCTGGACGGGCGATCCTCCGTGGGTGCCAGTTGAAGAGAGCCGCCGTCTGTACGAGTCCTGGGACATGCCGCGGCTGGAGTTGGACTCAGTAAATGCCCTTGATGACCTCGTGCGTGCGGCGACCGAATATGTCAGCGCGTAAGAGTATGGATCTGGCGTGCGCTTTGCGCGGCGTTCCGCTGGTGGGCTGCGCGCGGCCAGTCAGGGTGTGGTGTCGGCAAGGAACCGATTCCACACCGTGCAGATGGCGATGGTCGCATAGGCGAGACGATCACCGTCGATGGTGATGAGGCGGCGGAGCCCGTACCCACGGCGAAGTTCCTCGAGCACGATGCGTTCAACATCGTCAGCGACACGTGCCCCGCGCAGGCGAGCGAGGACGCGGACGACCTCCGGAGCGACGTCCGGGGCGAACTCGCTTCGGTCCATCGAGTGAACTCCAGCGGATCGCGGTGGTCGAGGATGCCTTTCCCTCCTAAGCGGCAGACCGCCACTGCACGAAACTAAACTCGTGCCAGAGCCAGAATCGCACGTCGCTCAACACAAAGATCGGCGCTACTTGGCTCGAGCGGCACCGCCTCCACCACCAGCGCCAGCGGTACGCCCAGCCGGGAGGTGGCCCCGCCCGCGGCGGACTTTGGCTATCGCGTGCACCCGCACCTCCACCTGGCTAGCCGCCCGCGTCCGCCCGGTCGGACTGGTCGGGCGCCGCCTCGGTCGAAGCAGTGTGGATGTGGTCGTCGCTAGCCCGTTCCCGCCGTCGGCGTGTCGGTCGGCGTGTTGGTTGGCCGCACCGTATCGGTCGGCCGCGGTGTGGCCACCGCGGTCGCCGTGCCAATCGCGGCCGCCCCGACCGGCGCCGCCACCGCGGCGCCGGTCGGGATCTGGCCGCTGGACAGAGTCAGCGACCTGGCCTCGAACGGTGGCGTATCGCTACTGACGCAGTTCGCGACCAATTTGTAGTTGCCGGCTGGGAAGTAATCGGCCGGCACGTGCAGCGTGATCGTTCCTCGCGAACTGTTGCCGGTACCGGTGACGCTGAGCGGCTTGGGCGCGTTTGGCGTCTGCGCCGCGAGGCTGAGCGTTGCCGCACTCGTCAATGACCCCGAACGGTCGCAGTAGAGCCATAGGTAGTCCTGACTGGTCCGGATAGTGAGCAGGGGTAGCTGACTGGTGTTCAAGGTCAGCTGTGGGGCGGACCAGGGTGGGCTATCACTGCTGGCACAGTTCACGGTCACGTCGCCATCGGGGAAGTCGCTCCGCGGCAGGGCCAGCCCGAGCCCGAACGTGTCCTGGTGGTGCGGGTCCGGCTGCCCGGAAGCACTCTGGTGATGCGGGCCATTCGGCCCCTCGGAGGTCGGGTAGGCGGTGATCGTCACCGGTCCCTTCACCGCGGCCAGGGATCCCGTAATGGTGCACTGCGCCGTTCCCGATCCTGCCACGTAGTCGAGCCCCAGGATTGGACCAGCAATCAGCCCGCTGGGCACGGTCGTTACCGCCTGCAAGGGCGGGCTATCGCTGGTCGCACACGTCACCCAGATCTGATAGTCGCCGGCGGGGAAGTCGCTCCGCGTAACCAGCAGGATGAGCCCGTCCGTGCCATTGCCCAGCAGGGCGATCGGGCCCGACGCAGTGCGTTGGTGCGGGCCATTGGGCCCCTCGGCCTGCGGGTAGGCGGTGATCGTCATCGGACTCTTGGCCGCTGCCGGGGCCGTGCAGACGAGCGCTTCATGGCCTCCGTTGTCCGGGCTGCCAGCATCGGCGACCTGGACGCAGGCGGCCCGAGGGAGCTGGCAGGCGTTGAGAGTAAGCGGTGCGGCGGTCAAGGACGGGCTATCGCTGGTGGCGCAGGTGACCGTCAACGGCACGCCGCCGGCAGGGAAGTCGCGCCACCACACGGACAGGTTGAGCACGTAATTCCCATAGTTCGGGTCCGGCTGGCCGGCGGAAGCACTGACGTGGTGCGCGCCGTTGGGCCCCTCCGAGGTGGGGTAGGCCGTGATCGTTACTGGCCCCTTGACGGTACTGGGCGCAACGCACAGCAGCCGTTCATGTTGATAGTCGGCTTCCATGCCTGCGTCCTTGAGCCCGACGGGCGTCGGGAAAGCGGTGAGCGGGATGTTGATGCGGCTGGTCTGACCTAGCAAGCCAGCAGACCCATTGTCAAGCGAACAGTCGGCATCCAGGTAAGAGCCGCCCGCGGTGCTGACAGCCGTGGGGAAATCGGCGACCGACAGGCTGCCTTGCACCCGGGTCGCGCCTGGGGCGGCGGTGAACGTCTTGGCGTTCGGGCTCTGGAACCCCTCCGTCGCCGGGTAAACGACCAGCGTGGGCGAGGTCTGTCCTGGACTACTGCACTTCACGGCCACCGGTGAGTTGGCGTTCGGGTCGCTCACCACGTCGATCTGCGGCGCCTGCGCGTTCTGATTCAGGGTCACCGCGGTCTGCACGATCGGCCACGTGACGCCTTTTTCGCTATTCGGGCCAAGGTAGTCCCCGGCGATGATGTTGAGGTTGGCGCGGGCGTGGTTCTGATCTTGCTGCCACCATTCTTGAATCGCCTGGAGCACCGGCCATTGCTGCGGCGCGAGGTCATAGACGGACTTCTGGCAGTCCTCGGTGCTGAACTCGGGCGTCGCCTGGATATCCAGGGCGTAGAGTCCCGTCACCACCTGGCCGTTGCCCGGATATTGCCCGCTGTCATCGGTGCGATTCGTCAGGCTGGCCGCGAGGGAGGCCGCGACCCAATCGGCGGTGCACTGGTCGGCGTAGTAGCCCGCCAGCGGGGTAGCGGCGGTGCCCGGCGGCGGCGCGGGCGGCCAGGACTGGCCGGTGCAGTCGTCCCAGCCTTTGACGATGATGCGTGGCTGGCCCGGCAGCGCCCAGATCTGGTTCAGAGACATGTCGTAGAGCGTCGTCGTAGACGGCACCATGCTCGGCTGGAGCACGCGGCCGGCGGTGAGCTCGGGACCGAGGTAGGTCGTGCAGATGGAGTTGAGTACGTCGGCATTGCCGTTATTGGCGGTGATCGCGATGTCGAGCACGACGATCTCCTTCTCGTGGCCGGGCTGATCGACCCAGGCGAAGAGGTCGCCGAGCACCGTCGACATCTGCAGCGTGGAGTAGATGGAGCCGTGGTTGACGTAGTAGTCGTCAGTGCTCTGACCCTGGCAGTTCGGGGACTCCTCGTCGTTGGACAGGCAGGCGAAGCGCAGGTCGAAGTAGCGGCTGCCGTAATTGAGCTGGGACCTGATGTCCATGCTCTGCGTCTGCGTAAAGTCCTGGACGATCGGCGGCCACTCACCGTAGGTGGCGGCGTCGTGGGAGCCGGGGATGACCACCTGCCGCAGCGGGCGCGGGCCAATGACACTGGCCAGATCATTCATCCATGTCACGTTGCCACCCGTGGCCGCCACCGGCGCGGCCGGCGGTCGCGCGATGGGCAGCTCGTCACCGGTGCAGGCCGACCAGTCGGTTGCTACTCGCGGCTGGGCCCGGAGTGTGGCCAGCTCGTCCAGCGTCAGCTCGTTCAGCGCCTTGCCCTCAGGCAGGTCGCTCGCCTTGAGCAGGTAGGCGCCGAGTGCGGTGGTGAAGGCCTGGCACGCGGCGTCGAAGCGGGCCGGGTTGGCCGAGCGCGGATCGGTCTGCAGCCCGAGCCGTACCAGCTCGTGCTCGTGCCCGGGCGTGGCTAGCCAGGCGCCCAACGGTGCGAACAGTGGGCCGAGCGGCTGGTGCGAGACACCTTGCGGCCCGGCCAGATAGTAGTCGGCCTGGGCATTGTCCAGGTTGTCGTAGCGCGCTCTGAGCAAGAACAGACGTGTGCCCTGATCGAGTGCCGCGGCAATGTCGAGCTGCTCGTCGGGCGCGCCGGTGGACTGGACGGCTTCGTCGAGCGGGTCGTGTCTTGGCCGGCTGGAGGTCGGTGGGCCGGAGTCGGGCCTGCCGCTGGCGGACGGGGCCGTGTCTGGGTAGTCGGGCTCGGCGGCCTGGACGACGGCTGGACTGGCGGGTGCCAGGCTCTGGACGCCAGGCAGTAGCCCGAGCACGCTCGCGGCGACGGCCACGACGAGCAGGCGGGAAATCAGGCGTCGAGTTGCCGCGCCGGCCGATCGACCGGCGTTGGAAAGGGAATGTTGACAGTCCATGGAACGAACCTCCTGCTTCATCGGGTGTCCTGCGTGTTGCCGATCGGGGACGGGCGCCGCTCAGTCGGCTGCTTTCGTTACCTGACCTAGGCCGGCGGCCTGTGTGCGCCTACCGTGTGTCGCGTCTGCCGACCAGCGTGACGGATCGAGGGCAGCTCGCCCAGGCTCATTTACCTTCGTTTCGGGTTCGTTTCGGGTCCGTTTCGGCCAGGTCCACACTCCCGCGCCTGCCTCGCGCGCGTTGATAGACTTGAAGTGGGCGCCAGGCTCTCAGGCAGTGGGACCTGCCGCACCTCGCCATGGACACGGCCCCAAGCTCGCTTGGAAGGCGGCTACGCATATTCCGCCAGCGTGCGGGCCTGAGCCAGGAAGCGCTGGCGCACCGGGCCGGACTGGGCCTGACGACCTTGAAGGCCCTGGAGGGCGACCGGCGACAGCAACCGCATCCCCATAGCCTGCGCCTCCTGGCGGAGGCTCTCGGTCTGGATCCGGCCGAGCGCACGGAGTTGCTGGGCTCCGTGCGGGCAATTGAGCTTGCCGATAATTCGCCCGCCTCGCTGGGCCGGGTGCGCCCGCGGACCGCCGAGCCGGCTCTAGTCGAAGCCCCACGGCTGCCCGTCTCGTTGACGTCGTTCGTTGGCCGCGAGGTAGAGGTCGAGTCCGTTCGGAGGCTGCTCGATCCGGCCGTCTCGCGGGTGCGCCTGCTGACATTGGTCGGACCCGGTGGTGTGGGCAAGACCCGTCTGGCCCTGGCCGCCGCCGCGGCTCTTGGACGTGCCTACTCGGACGGGGTGGTATTCGTGGACCTGGCGTCGGTGCGCGACGCGCGCCTGGTGCTGCCAACCATAGCCGCCGCCCTGGGCGTGCGCGATGGCGCCGGACGTAACCCCGGCGAGCGGCTGCGGGAGTTCCTGCGCGACAGACGTGCAATGTTGGTGCTTGACAACCTCGAGCACCTGCTGGCGGCTGCGCCATCACTGGCCGAGTTGCTCGCGGCCTGCCCGGCTCTGAGGCTGCTGGCCACCAGCCGCGCCCCGCTGCGGGTGCGAGGCGAGCAGCGCTTTGTGGTTGCGCCGCTGGCTACCCCGTCCGGGCCGGCCGCGGGCACCGCGCCCGACGCCGCCGAGATGGAGGCGATCGCCGTCTCGCCCTCCGTGCGGCTGTTCGTGGCCCGCGCGCGGGCGGTAGCGGCCGAGTTCCTGCTGACCGAGCGCAACGCGGCGGCCGTGGCCGGCATCTGTCGACGGCTAGACGGCCTGCCACTGGCCATCGAGCTCGCCGCGCCGCGGGTGCAATTGTTAGCACCCGCGGCTCTGCTCCGTCGGCTGGAGCGGTGCCTGCCCTTATTGAGCGCCGGCGCGCCTGACATGCCCAAGCGCCAGCAGACCATGCGCGCCACCCTCGCCTGGAGCCACGACCTGCTGGAGCCCGCGACCCAGATGCTGTTCCGCCGCCTGGCGGTCTTTGCCGGGGGCTGGACGCTGGAAGCGGCTAAGGCGGTCTGCGCCGATTCAGCGCTGCCGGCCAATGAGGTGCTCGACCGGTTGCAGGTGCTGGTCGACAGCAGCCTGGTGCGTCGATTGGACCGGGCCGGAGACGAGCGGCGCCTCGGCATGCTGGAGACCGTGCGCGAATTCGCGCTCGAGCACCTGGAGGCCTGCGACGAAGTCGAGAACGAGCGGGCGCGACATGCCGCCTACTTCCTGGCGCTGGCGCGGGCGGCCGAGCCGAAGGTGTTCGGGGCGGGGCAGCTCGCCTGGCTCGAACAGCTGGACCGAGAGCACGAGAACCTGCGCGTAGCCCTGAGTTGGCACCTGGCATTCGAGCCGCAAGCTGCCGCCGAGCTCGCCGGGTGCCTGTGGCAGTTCTGGCGGATGCGCGGGCACCAGATCGAAGGGCTGGACTGGCTCCAGCGTACGTTGGTGACGGCTCCTGGACAGACACGGGCCAGGGCACGTGCGCTGCTCGGGGCTGGCATCCTGGCGCGCGACCTCGGCGATATGGTGATGGCGCACGCGCACCTGACCGAGAGCCTGGCGTGCAGCCGAGCTCTGGATGAGCCTGCCCTCGTGGCCTTCGGCCTGCGCGACCTCGCGGGGTGGCACACCCACCAGGGAGCATTCGCGCTGGCACGACCGCTCTTGCGTGAGGCCCTGCGGCTGGCGCGCACCGCGGGTGATCAGCGTGGGGTCGCCGCCACGTTGATGTTCCAGGCCCAGGTAGCCGCCGGTGGGGGCGCCACCCGCCGCGCGTGGGTGCTCAACCGAGCAGGCCTCGCCGCCGCGCGCGCAAGCGGCGACCGCTGGCTCATCGTGGCACTGCTGCTCCAGCTGGGCCGCCTGGCCGTGGACGCGGGCGAGCTCGAGGCGGCCGTGCCGCTGCTCCAGGAAGGGCTGGAGGTCTCGCGCGTACTGCGAGCCCACAACCGCGTCAGCCACTTCACCTGGCAGCTCGGGCGGGTGGCGCTCGCGCGGGGCGACCTGGATCGCGCGCTGCCCTTGCTCGACGCCTTGCGGGTGGCGGCGCGGGAGCGGCACTTACCGCGTGGGGTCGCCTCGGCGCTGGTCGACCTCGCGCGGGTGGCACAGGCCCGTGGTGCGAGGACGGACGCGCTCGCGCTGCTGCGCGAAGCACTGCAGCTGCTCCACGCCATGAGCGACCGAGTGGGCGCCATCGAGTGCCTGGAGCGACTGGCGGCGGTGGATGCCTGCGCCGATCCGCTGCGCGCGGCCTGGCTGCTCGGGGCGGCTGCGGCCGGTCGGCGGGCGCTGAGTGCCCCACCCTCGCAACTCCTCCAGCAGGACTTGGCCGAGACGGCCTGCACCGCCCGTTCAGCGGCCGGCGCGATGGCCTTCGAAGCAGCCCACATGGCGGGCGAGCTCGTGCCGCTGAAACAGGCGATCACGCGAGCATCGCAGGAGCCGTCTGATTCGGGTTTACCGGCTGGAGCGAGTCCAAGCGACGCGGCCGCCAGCGAAAACGGCAGCGCCACCGCGCCTCGTTCGAACCAATCATCGGGCGCATGGATGCGATTGCCGGAATCGAGCGCCGAGTGACCGAGCGTCCTGGTCGCCGAGCTCGGCACGGACATGGAGCGGGTTGCCGACTGCCTCTCACCTCGCCTCCTGGGCCGGCATCTGTCCGGGCAACAACGTGAGTGCCGGCAAGCGGAAGAGCAGCCGTATCCGACGCCCACCTGCGGCGGCGCGACAATTTCACAGCACCGGGCCTACTTTCGCGGTGTGCGCCCGATGCGTGGACCTGTCGTCGGGGCGTTGGTGAGCCACACTGCCACCAAAGACCCCGCCATGTGCGCAGTCATGGGTCTGCCGAGCATGGACCCGAACGGTACCTTGCAGTCGACGTCCTGGAGTGTCTTCCAGACGTATGCGGGGACTGCAACCTCGGGCCTGGACCTCACGCCGTATATCGACGTAGGCCCGCTGGACGCGGCGATCGACTCGCTCGGCATCGACTCATAGATGCTCGGCCCAGGTCGTGCCGTCCGTGCTTTCCACGCGCGCGGGGGCCGCTGTGCTACTCAGTCTCGCCGTCGCGCAGGCCGCCGTGAGGTGGTGCAACCCTCACACCTGAGGAGTCAAGCAAGCATGCAGGAACACAGCACTCGCACGCCGGCGAGCACGAGCCGGGCAGTTCGGCTCGAGGCATTCGGCGGCCCTGAACTCCTGGGCCTCCACGAGGTACCCGTGCCGCAGGCCGGCACGGGACAGATTCGCGTGCGTGTCACCGCGGCTGGACTCAACCCGATGGACTGGATCATGACCTCCGACGCAGCAACCGCCGCCCGGTTCGGCCTGAGCCTGCCGGCTGGGTTCGGAACCGACTACGCAGGGGTCGTCGACCAGGTCGGTGAAGGTGTAGCGGGGTTCGCGGTCGGCAACCGAGTGTACGGCGCCGCTCTTTCCCGCGCGGTCGCCGACTTCGTGGTCGTTGAAGCGGCAGGAACCATCGCGGGGGGCGGCCTCGCTCGCCACACCCCTGACGGCATCGACGACCGTACCGCCGCCACCCTCGCGATAGCGGGATGCACCGGCGTCGCCGCGCTCGCCGTCGTGCATCCCGGAGTGGGGGACACGGTACTCATCGGCGGCGCGGCGGGCGGGGTCGGGGTGTTCGCCGTTCAGCTGGCGCGCCTTGCGGGGGCGCGGGTGATCGGGACAGGATCGGCGACATCGTCCGACTTCCTACGCAGCCTTGGCGCCGAGCCGGTGGCCTACGGCGACGGTCTGGTTGAGCGTGTCCGCGGCCTCGCTCCCGGCGGCGTGACCGCAGCGATCGACCTGTACGGCGCAGAGACAGCGCTGGCGGCACGGGAATTGGGCGTCGCGGACGCGCGCATCACCACGGTTGCGGCCCAGGTCGACGGGATCACGCCGGCGAACGGCGCCAACGCCGTCCCCGGCGCCCTGGACGAGGTCGCCCGGCTGGTCGCCACGCATCAGCTTCGGGTGCCGATTGCTGCCAGCTTTCCCGTCGAGCAGATCCGCGCCGCGGTCGAGCTCCAGGCTGGTCGCCACGTGCACGGCAAGGTCGTCGTCGATCTCTGAGGTGTAGGAACCTCAGGAGCCGGAGCTTCTTCCCCCACGTTCTTCTGTGCACATCGTCTCGGGATGCGGGACCTCAGGTGCGAGAGAGATCAGCGCGGCGGTGGTACAGGGTCAGGCGATCAGACGCCTGTCCCTGACGTGTGTGCCCTGGCGAGTCTGCGATGTCGGCGCCCACGGTGCCTCATAGCCCAACCATGCTCGCCGGGTTGCTGGCGCCAAACAAGGAACGCCTCGCGAATGGAGCGGCAATCCATGTCAGCAGAGCGATGTCCCGTCTGGGACATGGATCACTCTCTCCCGTGCCCCGCGGCAGCTGCTGACGTCGCCAGGCCCGCTCTCAACGGATGCCGCGCATAGCGGCGCGCCGAGTCCAGCCCGACCGCCTTCGCTCTCCCTTTACCGACGAGCGCCACGGCTGTCAACCGCCATTGGGATCTGGCTGTGGCAGTCTCTTTGTCTAACGATGTTGGCTGGCACCGATTCGCGTGGGCATCTCCGCGGGCCACCGTGCGCATGAAGTACGGCGTCGGGGCCAGGAATCCGTCGTGGTCGCGACACGTAGCGGCGACGGGAAAGCTGCGCAGTCCGGGGAGCAGATCCTCGTCGCGGTGGCGACCCAGGTGCGGGTGAGTGGCTAGCAGCAAGAAGCGCCCCAGGCTGTCGATGAAACGATCGGCTATCTCCCGGTTGCCGCTCTCGCCAGCGATGAACAACCAAATCTCGTCAAGGACATCGGCATCGGTGCCGGGCGCGTGGTCGCCGTCACGCGCTCCGAAACGTCGGCGACGGTCTTCCTGGACTTCCGCGGCGTGCGCGACGCGCCACACATGTCCGATAAGTTCGAATCCGTGTGATGTTGTCGGTCGACCACGCCATTGAGCTGCGCCGTCGCCTGTCGGGAAGCAGAAGCTGCAGTAGAGTCC